>NZ_JBJDRF010000069.1:0-22132 GCF_044987305.1 Novosphingobium sp. ZW T3_23 | reverse complement strand
AGGCGGACATTCCGGCGTGCTTCAACTGCTCGCAGAAGCTGTCCCACGCGGTCTTGAGAGCAGCGTCGTCGGTTCCGTCGCCATAGGCCATCGTGTCAGGCTCCCAATCGGGTGAGGAGGTCGGAGAGGGTGCGCGCCGCGCGGGTGCAGGCCTTGGCTGGGCCTTCCGCTTCGATGCGCGGGCCCAGCAGTTCGAGGTCGAAAAGGCCGGTGTAGCCAAGGTCCAGCAGGTTGCGCAGGATCGCTTCCAGCGGCACCGCGCCGTCTCCGGGCACGGCGCGGCAGGGCGTGGTGCGGTCACCGGGGACATGGTCGCTGACTTGCACGAGGCTGGTGATTGGCAGGGCTTCTGCCAGTTTTGTGCGCAAGTCGGCCTCCATCCAGCAGGCGTGGAGATCGACGCAGAGGCCGATGCCGGAGAGCCGCGACAGACGCAGCGCATCGGGCAGGTTATGCGCGATGTGGATGTCCACGGTCAGCGGCGACGCATTTTCGACCAGTAGCGCGATGCCCCGCCGCGCGGCATGTTCGCGGCACGGGGCGAGCAGGTCTGCGAAGCGGGTAGCCGCCTGTTCCCACGAAAGCGCGCCCCTTCCGCCGGTGATGAGGTAGATCGACGGCGCGCCGAGGTCGGCAGCGATGTCGATCACTTGCGTCAGGTCGTGCGTGGCGGCGCCCGTATCGCGTTCGAGATCGGGCTGGAGCGCGAAAGGGTGGTTGATGCAGCCGATCCGCACCGTGCCATGCTGCAGGGCTTCACGCGCAGCATGAAACTCGCTCGACGCAAGCAGCCGCGGAGAAACGAGCGTGGCATGCTGCACGCCGATTTCGCAGCAAAATTCGAGGAACGGGCCGGTCTCCCGGTCCATCATCGCCACCTGATGCAGGCTGACGCGCGGATGCATCAGCGCTGCTCGATCTCTACGCCGAAGCGTTCGCGGAAGGGTGCGAACTCCCGGTTCAGCGCCGCGATATCGTAGCCGGCATCGACCAGGACCTGCGTGGAGTAGTGGAACTTGCCGTGGCGATCGCCCTTGTTCTCGGCAAGATAGCGCCGCATCGCCGCCTCGGCTTCCGGCGAGAGGGAGCGATCGGCGAAGGCGTAGTAAGCGCGGATCACGCCGATCGGATCGGTCACGAAATCCCGGTAGCGAACATGTTGGATGCGCGGATCGTTCGCGAGCGGATGGGCCATCGTATTGCCGATCGACCAGCGCACGCGTTCCACATGGGCGCGGGCTTCCTTCACCAGATCGATCTTGCCGACCACGCCGTCCATGATGTCTGCCATCATCATAGTCGAACTTGCGGCGACCATCACCGGGTCTCGGTGCAGCCAGACCAGCGAGGCATCTGGATAAGCGTCGAAGAAGGCGTCCAGCCGCGTGGTGTGGAAGCCCTTCAGCACCCAATGACGCAGGGGGCGGCGGTATTGCAGGGCCTGCAGCATGGCCTTGTGGATGCGGTATTGCGCGGGCGGATCGGAGGGCAGGCCGAAGGAGAGGTTCTGCATCGGCACGCGCCACCAGGCAGTGGGCGTCATCACGCGAAAGTCGAAGGCCCAGCTGCGCTCGTCCTCGGGGAGGCCGTCTCCCAGCATGTCGTTGTAGGGGTGACAATGCAGCCAGCGCGGCATCTTCGCGTTGATCTCGCGCCATTCGGCATCGGCTGTCGCGATGCGGGGATCGGTGCCCTCCAAAGTGCCGGGCGGCGGCGCTGGATGCATCACTTCCCAGAACCGCAGCGCCCGCGCGCCGGGATCGACGGCGAGCAAGGCGTGCATCAAGGTCGTGCCGGAACGCGGTTCGCCGCTGACGAACATGGGACGATCGATCACTTCCTCGGCCAGCGGGAGGCGCTTGCGGTCCTCGAAGAATTTAAGGCGGTCGGTCAGCAGCCAGAGCGCGTTCTCCGTCGCCGCCGCCCGGCCTGCCGCGTCCATCGCGATGCCGTTGATGTGCGCCACGGAGAGGGCGAAGCGTTCGGGAAAGCCTTCATCCGCCCAGTCCGACAGGCCGGTGCGATGCTGCGCCTCCCGCAGCAATTGCTGCGCGTCGAGGTCCGCCATGTCAGCCCTCCACCAGGCGGGCGATTTCGTCTTCGGTCTCGCGGACTTTGGCGGCGCTGGTGGCCGAGAACTTCATGCCGCCCATCGCTCCATATTCCATCAGCTTGTAGACGCGCATGCCGGCGTCGGCGAAGCCCTTGATCTTGAGCGCGACTTCCTTGGGCGTGCCGGTGGGCAGCACGTCGCGGATCGCCTGCGGGTTCATCTCCTCGCAGAACTTCAGCATCCTGTCGCGGCTGAGGCGTACCGGATCGAAGTCCATGATGCCGCGCCAGTCAGGGCCCATCGGGTGCTCGTAGCCGAACTGCGCGAGGTCTTTGGCGGTCATCATCAGGATGATCGACTTCACCATCGGCGCGCGCAGCATTTCGTCGATCTCATCGGGCTCTCCGATCAAGCACATCTGGGTGATCGCGGGGGTGAAGTGGCTCATGTCACGCCCTGCCGCGTCGCCCGCGTCGAGGATGACCTTCAGCTTCGCCGCATAGTCCTCCGGTGTCCACGAACCCGCCGGCCACCAGCCGTCCGCTTCGCGCCCGGTGATCGAGAGCATGCGCGGACCCGCCGCACCCAGCCAGATCGGGGGCGCCTTGCCCTCGTAGAACTCCGTATCCATCCGCGCGTGGTGGAGATGGAAGAACTGCCCTTCGAAATCGATCGGCCCGTCCGAATGCCACAGCAGCTTGATGACCTTGATCGCCTCTTCCAGCCGCCCCACCGGTTTGTCGAAATCGAAGCCGTAAGGGACGGTGTTCTCCAGCTCGCCCGACCCGAGGCCCAGGATGAAGCGGCCCTTGGAGAGGTGGCTGATCGTCAGAGCCGTCTGCGCCAGCAGCGAGGGATGGCGGCGCACGGTATCGACCACCGTGGTCGCCAGCGGCGTATTCTGCGTCAGCACGGCGGTAGCGGCCGCCACGGCCAGCCCGTCGAGATGGCGATGCGGACTGGGCGAAGCCTTGGCAAGGTCGGTGAATTCCGGCGTCCAGATCGAATCGGGCCAGAAGCTGACCATGTGATCGGGCAGCCAGATCGAATGATAGCGCCCCGAATCGTAAGCCTGCGCCATGTCGATCCCCAGCGGCAGGGTGGTTCGCAGGAACGCTGCCGGTTGCACTTTGGTCGATCTGGCCATGGCATCATCCTCTCAGGCGGCGGCTTCCGTGCACCGCTGGGGTGATGGTTCGGCGCCGCGCGTTGTCTCCACGGTCGGTTGTGGGTTAGCCCTCGGGCGAGGCAAATTCCCATTTGGGGATCATGGATGCTGCAAGGAGAGGACGCGGCCCTGCTGGTGCCGCTGATCGAGGGACTGGTGGAAGATCCGCCCTGGCGGTGCTTCCTCGATGCCCTGCGCGCGCGGGTCGCGGCGGATTACGCCAGCCTCGTGTTCCGGCCCCTGCCGCTGGGCACGCCCGAGGCGCGGGTGATCCATCTCTATTCCGGCCAGCCCTCGCCCCCACCGATCTCCCGGCTCTATCGGGAGAGCCTCTATCTGCGCGATCCCATGCCTTATCACGCGATGCAGGAAGGGCGGACCCATGCGCTGCACGAATTGCTGCGCTTCGGTGATCCCCAGCACGATGCCTACCTCGACCAGCTCCTGGCGCCCTCCGGCATGAACCACATGCGCATGATCCGCTTCGCCGAGCCGGGCGGGGTGAACGGCTGGGTCACGATCACGCGGCGCGAGGGGGAGTTCGCAAAGAGCGTCGACGGGCTGCTCGAAGACCTGGCTCCTCATCTGCGCGCGGCGCTGGGCGGCTTCGTGGCGCTGGAGCGCGAGCGCATGGGGGCAGCGATCGAGCGCGAGGCCGTGCGGAGGATGAACTTCGGCTGGGTCACGCTCGATGGCGAGGGGCGGGTGCTCGATGCCGATCCGTTAGGCGCGCGGATGCTGGCGGGGAGCAGCGGCCTCGCGCGGACGCGCGACGGCAGGTTGAGCGCGCACGATCCCCGGCTGCGACGGCAGCTTGCGGAGGCCATCGGCGAACTGGCGCGCGATCCCGAAGCCCGGCCGCGTGCGCTGGTGCTGCGCCGCGAGCCTTGGCTCGACCTGCTGCTGGTACCTTCGGGCCGCCGCATGGGCACGACGCGGGCGGCGCCGGCGGTGCTTTGCTACCTTCATGCCGATCATTGGTCCTCGGCGGATCGATGCGGGCAACTTGCGCAGCTGTTCGACCTCACGGCAAGCGAGGCACGGCTGGCGCTGGCCCTGAGCCGCGGGTTGTCGATTGCCGAGGCGGGGCCGGAAGTGGGCCTAACCGTGGAGTCGGCGCGGACTTATTCCAAGAGAATCTACGCCAAGACCGGCGCGCGTGGGCAGGCGGACCTTGTGCGGTTCATTCATCGCAGTGTGTTGGCGATTGCTTGAGCAGGAAAAGGCGCGTTTCCCAATTCTGGATACATTACAGCCGCCTCGCACAGGCGATTTGAACATGTGTTCAGCGTTTTCCGTTGACTTCAGCTTCGGCACCCTTCAGCCAATGGATACGAAGCGGCCGCAAGGAGCCGCAGGAAAATGGAGAAGGCATGTCGGGCCAGCTTGCAGGGAAGGTCGCGCTCGTTACCGGCGCGTCGTCGGGCATTGGAGAGGCGGCGGCGCTTTGCCTGGCCGAAGCGGGGGCGACGGTGGCCCTCTGCGCGCGCCGGGTGGACAGGCTCTCCGGGCTTGTCGCGCAGATCGAGGCTGTCGGCGGCAGGGCGCTGGCGATCCCAGGCGACATGACGGTGGAGGAAGACGCGCGCGGAGCCGTGGAGAAGACGGTCGCTGCGTTCGGCCGGATCGACATCCTGATCAACTCGGCCGGGATCATGGAGGCGGGCGGGATCGAGAACTGCGATACCGCGATCTATCGCCGGGTGATCGACATCAACCTGATGGGCACGGTCTACACCAGCGCCGCCGCCGTGCCGCACATGCTGGCGCAGGGCGGGGGGGATATCATCACGATTTCCTCGCTGGCGGGCCGCAAGGGCGGGCCGATGACCAGCGCCTATTCGGCCAGCAAGCACGCGGTCAACATGATGACCGACGGAATGCGCCAGGAACTGGGTGGCAAGAACATCCGCGTCACCACCCTGATGCCGGGCGCCACCGAGACCGAAGTGGCGGATTCGATCTCCGACCCGCAGTGGCGCACCGCGATCAAAGCCCATGTCAGCAAGGAGGGCGCCGTGAAACCGCGCGACATAGGCGAGGCCATCGTCTTCATCCTCGCCATGCCGCGCCGGACCAATATTTCCGAAATCTCGATCCGTCCGACCATCGACACCAGTGCCTGAGAGGAGAACGATCATGGGAAGACTCCAGGACAAAGTCTGCATCGTGACCGGTGCGGGTTCGGGCATGGGCAAGGCCATGGCCGAACTGTTCCACGCCGAAGGCGCGAAGCTGGTGCTTGCGGACATCTCGGGAAGGCAGGACGAAGTAGCGGCTTCGCTGGGCGACGATGCGGCAGGCATTCACTGCGACGTTTCGGACGAAGCCCAGGTGCAGGCCATGGTCGCGGCCGCCGAGGCGCGCTTCGGGCGGCTCGACGTGCTGTGCAACAATGCCGGGTTCGGCGGACCGATGGCGCCGCTGCACACGCAGTCCCTGGAAACCTGGGACCGCGTCCACGCCACGAACCTGCGCGGCGCGTTTCTGGGCATGAAATATGGCATCGCCTCCATGCTCAGGACCGGCGGCGGATCGATCGTGAACACGACTTCGGCCTCGGCCGTCGTCGGCTGGAAGCATCACGCGGTCTACGGCTCTGCCAAGGCGGGCGTGAACCAGCTGACCAGGGCGGCGGCGCTGGACTATTCGGATCAGGGCATCCGCGTAAACGCCATCGCCCCCGGCACGATGTGGACCGGGCTGGTCGAAGCCTCTCGCACGCATGCCGAGCCACCGGCCGAGTTTCCGGTTCTCGCAGGGATTCCGATGGGGCGCTGGGGGCTCGCAAAGGATATCGCGCAAGCCGCGCTCTACCTGGCCAGCGACGAGGCTGCCTATGTGACCGGCGTCGTCCTGCCGGTGGACGGCGGCTATTGCATCGGCTTTTCCGGCATGGGCGCAGAGCGTCCGGGGATCGCCAGCGCCGATCCGGCGTGAGCGGGAAGCGACAGGAGCGCCGCATTCAGGGCTAAACGCCTAGGCGCGGCGCCGGCTCGCTGAAATTCGCCAGACCTCGGCGAGGAGGCCACCCCCATGCGATGACTTCCCCCCCGGGATCATCGCGCTGGGCGAACAGGAACCGGCGCCGCGATCCGGTCGGGCCGGATCTTGGAAAACCGAACAAAGCCGGCGGCAATCTTCAGACGCGCTGGTCCCAGACGCGCTGGTCCAGAGGGAACTGGTTCGGCCGTCTGACCGGATTGCCGCCGAGTTATGCGAAATCGCCTGCCGGGAGAGCCTTGCCGTGGGGTCGCATCACGGGTCGGCCGGTTCGCGGCAGTGTCCAAGCCGGTTGCACATCGCATCCGATTCGGACGACATGGTTATGGCAGCTTCCCGGAACCCGCGCCGTGAGGCAGATCACGCTCGCCCCTGACACGGACCCGATTGCCTGCCGGGTTCAACCCGGCTTTTGGTTTGACCCAATTTCCGAGTCATCAGATTTCCATCTGATCGGAAGATGCTCTAGCAAGCCGCCATGACCGCATCGACGCCCGCCGCCCGGATCGCGCAAGTTGACCCCTTCCACGCCATGGCGATCGGCCGCCTTGCCTATGAGCTGGCGGAGCAGGGGCGTGACGTGATCCACATGGAATATGGCCAGCCGTCCACCGGCGCGCCCGCCGCCGCCATCGCCGCCGCTCACCACGTTCTGGACAACGATCCCGGCGGTTACTGGGAGAGCACCGCGCTGATGGACCGCATCGCACGGCACTATGGCGAAACCTACGGCGTCACGGTCGATCGAGAGCAGGTGATCCTCACGTGCGGCGCCTCGCCTGCATTCGTTCTGGCGCTCTCCAGCCTTTTCGTGCCCGGCGCGCGGGTGACGCTGGCGAGGCCGGGCTATGTGGCCTATCGCAATACCCTGAAGACGCTTTATCTCGAACCGGTGGAAATGGCCTGCGGGCCGGCGGAGCGCTATCAGGTGACCGCCGCAGCCCTGGATGCGCTGGATCCCGTGCCGGACGGGCTGATCCTGGCCAGCCCGGCCAATCCCACCGGCACCGTGATCGCGCCTGACGAACTCGCAGCCATTGCCGAAGTCTGCCGCCGGAAGAACATTCGTGTCGTCTCGGACGAAATCTACCACGGTCTGGTATACGGCGATGTCGCGCAGTCCACGCTCCAGCACCTGCCCGAAGCCGTCGTCGTGAACAGCTTTTCGAAGTATTATTCGATGGCGGGCTGGCGGCTCGGCTGGCTGGTGGTGCCGCGCGAACTGGTGGCGGCCGCAAGCGCTCGCATGAACAACCTGTTCCTGACGCCCTCGGTGCTGGCGCAACATGCCGGGCTGATCGCCATGGACGAGACGGCCGAACTGGAAGGCCATGTCGAGAACTATGCCCGTAATCGCGAACTGCTGCTGGCGGCCTTGCCGAGCCTCGGGCTCGACCGCATCGCGCCGCCGGACGGCGCCTTCTACATCTATGCCGATATCGGGCACCTGACCGACGACAGCCTGGCCTTCTGCCGGCAATTGCTGCGCGATACGGGGGTGGCGACTGCGCCGGGGATCGATTTCGATCCCATCGACGGCCACCGCTTCATCCGTTTCTCTTTCGCCGTCTCGACCGCGCTGGTGGAGGAAGCGATCGCGCGCATGGTGCCCTGGTTCGCCGCGCGCAAGTAAGCCGGGTTCGGGTCAGGCAGGGCAGGTGCCGATGCGCGAGCCGGTCACGCGCCGGCGAAAGCGCGTCTTCGAATGCGCGGTTTCGCCTGTTATCGTAACGGCGGCCTCCATCGTGTCTCCGTTTACCTTGCCGTGCAAATCATAGCTGAGCGATCCCATTGGCAGGCTGCAAGTCCTTCCGCCCATGACCTTGCCGTTTCTCACACGGACGGTGGACATCGTGCAGAGTCCCCCGCCGGACATGCCGATCGCTGCCGAGAGAAGGTTTTCCAGGGCCGGCTCAACATGCTCGGGCGAAATGCAGACGGTACGGACCTGGCCCGGATGAGGCTGAAACTGGGGGTTGATCGTCTCGCTGAAGGTGGTGGACTGCTGGATCCGCCAGAGCCCCGGTACGACGTGCGGTCGCCCGCCGGTCACGACGATCTCCGGTTCGGGCGGCTGCGACGGGATGGGAGAGGGCATCGAAACCGGATCGAGCTTGGCGATGTCGGCAGGTTTGGGGCCGGCGGGTTCGGGGCCGGCCGGTTCAGGCTCTCCGCTGTCCCACGGCGGCGGACGATACGCCACCGAGGCGATCCGTTCGTCCAGACAGGCCTTGGCCGGGACCGGATCGCGGAAGCCGTCCTTGATGCAGGCGTCGAGCACCGTGCAGACGAACCTGTCGATGTCAGCGTCGCCGCTGGAAATGACCGCGTCGCAGCGTTTCATATGCGCGCCCCAGAGCGCGTATTGCAGCCTTACCTTGCGTATCTTCCGGCCCAGCACAACGATATCCTCGCCGGACGGAGTTTCGGGGCCTGCAACATCGGATGCGGGCGCGGACGCGAGGCCGGGCAGGGGCTCTCGGCTCATGACAACGGGCGAGGGCGCCGCGAACGCGATTGTTGCGGCAGCCAGAAAGCAAACGGCTCGGCACGCCGGGTTCCTCTCTCTCATCATGGGATGATATGCGCCTTCGTCAGCCCCACAAGTGCTTCGCTTCTCCCGGCATCGCTTTTTCAAGGTTTTAATCCCAGGAACGGGAAGGCCGCGCCTTCGATCGATCGCAGGGGCGAAATCGCCACGATTGACGTGAAGGATAGCTGGGCGCTTGATGCTCGAAAGATGGGGGAGGCGGACGATGGCGGTTTTCGTGCTGGTCCACGGCGGCGGCCATGGCGGGTGGTGCTACAAGCTGGTGGCGAAGCGCCTCAGGGCACTCGGGCATGAAGTGCATGCGCCAAGCCTCAGCGGATTGGCCGACCGGGCCCATGTGTTGAGCGCCGCCATCGACCTTGATACCCATATCGACGATGTGGCGGGGCTGCTCGAATTCGAGGACCTGACCGATGCCATCCTCGTCGGCCATAGCTATGGCGGCATGGTCATCACCGGCGCGGCGGATCGCCGGCCGGAGCGCGTCGGTCATCGCGTCTACCTCGACGCGGCCTATCCGCGTGACGGCGAGTCCCTCCACGATCATGCCCATGAGCAGATCAGCGCAGCGAAACAAGGGCTGCACGAGGTGAACGGCGTGGCGCTGGTCATGGCGCCGATGCCGGGGTTCGCGGCCTTCTTCGGCGTGACCGATCCCGCGCTGGGTGCCTGGACCGACGCCAGGCTGACCGCGCAGCCCTGGAAATGCTTCGAGCAGAAGATCGCGTTTCGCAACGAAGCGGCGATGCGGGCGATTCCGGAAAGCCACCTTATCTGCAGCTCCACGATTCCCGGCCGGGACATGGCGCTGCTGGAGGCGCGCTCCCACGGACGGGTGTGGGACATCGATACCGGGCACGACCTGATGTTGACCGAACCGGAGTGGGTGGCAGAGCGACTGGATGCCATTGCCCGGCAGTCTTGAAGGCGGCAATCCGGACCGTGTCGGCGGAAGTCATTGAATCTGCGAACCGAGTGGAACTGCATTTAACAGTGAGTAGCGTTTCACGATTGGTCGCACCTCTGTAGCAACCTGGGACGTGCACCTCCTTGTGCCGGGTTGTGCGGATTGACAGTCCGCGCCGGTTGGAGCCTTTGGCGCATATCAACCAACAGTTCGGTGGCGAGTCCCTTGACCCAACCCGTATGCAGCAAGGAAGTTTGGACCACGCGTCTTCGGGACTTCCTGCACGATTGTGCGGGCAGCGCGCCTTCAGAGGAGCATGATCGCATACGCGAAGCGGTGCTGTTGCTTCTGCACGACCCGCGCCCGCGGGACGACAACAAGCCGCATCGGGCGCACTTCGATCCTGTCGCGATCGAGGCGATGCTGGGTTGCAACGCTTCGGAAAGCGCGGTGCTGGCCCTGATCGGCCCGAACGATACTTTCATGCTGTCTCGCGGGATGAACGGCACCTGCCTGGCGACGCTGGTGATGGCGGATGGATCGGAGGAAATGATCTGTGAGGCCGCCACGCTTTCACTGGCGCTTCTCGCAGCCTATGTGTCGAAACTGCTGACGGTCATGGAGCGGCGGAACCAGGAAAAAAGCCAGGCCAGGCTGCCCCTGGGTGTCAGGCTTCACTGAACGGGGCGGCGCTTCCGCAACGTCGCACGTCGATGCGAAAGCGCCGCCAGTTCGGGGTTCCCGCGAAGTGGCCGGGAGGGGAACGGCCCGTTCATTCGACGCGGGGCCGGCCCTGTTGGAGTGGCGTGCCGGCACCGATGCTTTAGCATGGCGGCTCCTAACCATCGGTAGGGCAGGTGCTAGGTTCATGCCCGAGGGTAGGTGCCGCAGGCGGGGTTTGCGGGCACTTCAATTGACCAGGGCAGCCTCGATGGCGATGCGGATGGCATCGGATGTATGGTTGGCGCCCAGCTTGTTGAGCATGTTCGCGCGATGGATTTCCACGGTTCGCGGGCTGATGGAGAGGCGTTCGCCGATCAGCCGGTTGGACAGCCCGCTGGCGACGCCGCCCAGTACCTCGCGCTCGCGGCGGGTCAGGCGATCGATCCGGGCGCGCGCCATGACTTCGCGCAACTTGGTGTTTCCGACGTGCTCGGCACGGTCGATGGCGCGGGCGAGCGTGGCGTTCAGTTCCTCGGCGGCGATGGGCCAGGCGATATAGTCGATGGCACCGTCCAGCACCGCTTCGACGATCCGGTTGGCGCTTGGCTGTTCGCTGAAGGCGATGATCGGGAACCATTCGCCATGCCGGGCCATGTTATCGATCAGATCGTCGATCGATCCGGCCTCGTCCTGGATCAGAATGACGCCGGACCGCGGCCAGGCGCCGGAAAGTTCGGAAATATTCTCGAACGGCTCGACATGGATCTGCGCTGCCGAGAGGGCATGGCTTATGGCGGCGCGTCTACGCAGATCGTTGTCGATGAGAATGAGGTTGGAAATCCGCTCCATGAATATTCTCCCTCTTCGGCTTGTGCCTAGGGGGATATTCGCATGATGCGTCCGGCGCTTGCCGGACCTGCTCCGAAATCGACCTATGATCGGTAGCGCACCTCCGGAAACGGTGGCGAACTGGCAATTCCCACAACCGAAACGGCCCTAACGCCCCAGGCCGTAAACTTATCGGGCGAGGAGGGCTTGGCCGATCTCCGCAAAATCCGCGCGCAAGTTCGCGATGGCGGCCGGGTCGAACGCGATGGCGCTGTCGAGGACCGTGCGCCGGGCCGCATCGTAGAGCTGGTTGAGTGCGGCGGCCACGTCGCTGTCGCCCGTGACTCCCAGATGCAGGGCGGTGATGGCGGTGAGGGCACGCGTGAGGGACCGGCTCTTGAGGCCGTTGTCGCCCCTCCGGTCGGCATGGATCGCGGTTCCCAGCGCCGCCACCAGGTGCTCGTAGCAGAGATGCACGAGTTCGGCGGGACCGGCGCCGCTGACGCGGGCGTCGAAGTCAACCCGACGATAGGCCTCGACCGGGGAAAGCTGGCGCCGCATCTCAAGTGCTCTTGTTCCACTGGGCGATCTGGTTCTGAAGCATCGTCAGCGTGGACTTGGAGATGCCGATGCGCGTCTCGGAAGCCGTGAACTGGCTCGACAGACGCGCGCGCAGCTTTTCCTGCTGCTCGGCCAGCTCCGTGCGGTCCTCGGCGATCTGCGTGAGCTGCTTGGTGTAACGTCCGATCGAGCCGCCCAGCGAGTTGCCGTCGGTGGTGGAACTGGCGGCGCGGTAGATCTTGTCATAGCTGGCGTAGACGCCGTGGAGGCCATTGGTGAACATCGCGGCGACCCCTTCGGGATCGGCGGCCATGGTCTTGGCCAGTCGGTCGGTGTCCAGCGCGAAAGTGCCGTCGCGCTGGGTCTTGAGGCCCAGGTCCGCCAGCGTCTTCGCCATGCCCGTGGCATTGGGCATGACCGTCGAGCCAGCCAGGCCGGAAAGCGCGCGCTTCAGCGCCCGCGCGCCGCTGTCCGCCGCCAGTTCGCCGCCGATCGCGGTGGACGTGTTGAGCGCGGAGATCACTTCGTTGAGGGCGTCGGTCAGGTCCTGCATGGCGCCGGAGATCGAGGTGGCGGGGTCTGCGAAGGTGACGGTGGTGGGGGCGCCGGGGTTGACGGTCTTCAACTGCAGTTTCACGCCCGGAATGGCGTCGGAGACGGTGTTAGACTTTGCCGTCATCGACAGGCCGTCGATCTTGAAGGCGGCATCCCGGGCGCCGGCCAGAAGCTGGCCTTCGGTCGAGGCGGGGCTCCAGGCAAGGCCGGAGAGGCCGGGATTGGCCGGATCCTCGCTGGCCTCCAGCACGAAGCCGTTGGCGGCACCTTCCTGCCCCTTGAGGACGAGCTGGGCACCGTCCACGGTCTGGGCGACATAGGCGCTGACGCCGGAATTGGTGGCGTTGATGGCCTTGGCGACGTCGGCCAGGGTAGCACCTGCGGCGATCGTCACATTGACGGGGGCATGGGCCGTATCCGCAGCGAAGCCGGTCCCGGACACGGTGCCGAAGCGCAAGGTCAGCGTGCCGGCGCCTACGGTGGATGTCGACGCGGCATAGGCACGGCTGGCGAGTTGCTGGCCGCCGGCGAGCTGCGTCACTTCGAGCGAATAGCTGCCCTTGGGCGTCGTGGTGCCGGTCAGCGTCCCGGCGGCGACGGCGGCGTTGGCCACGCTGGGATTGCGGGCAAGATCGCCGGAACGCACCAGCGTGCCGAGCGAGGTGCTGAGCGAGAGCATCATCGACTTGATGTTGGATGCAGTGGAGATCTGCGTCGTGAGCTTGTCGGACCGGGCGGTCAGCCGGTCGTTGCGGTTGGCGAACTGTGCGGTGGCGAGGTTGTTCGCCAGCGCGGCCATGTCCACGCCGCTGCCGCCGCCCAGCGCGGTCACCAGCGAGGATGTGGTCGGCGAAGTGGAGGTGGGGGAGATAGCCATGCGCGGAAGAACGGCAGCGGCGAAAGTTTGTTAAGGATGATCTTCGCGGAAAGGCCTGCTTCATCCGTCCTGCCGGGGATCGAGGCGGCCCTCGGCGTCGAAGCGGACGGTTACCGGCACCGAGACTTGCGGCGCATGGCGATGCTCCCCGCGCTTCAGCGCCAGTACGAAGGCGAGGATGGCGGCCACCGCGACATAGTGGTCCTCCCGGATCATCTGCTTCTCGCGCGTAGTGAAGTAGACCGATCGGGCCAGCGCGGGATAGCGCAGCACCGGCACGGTGAATTCGGGGGCAAGCTCGCGCATGGCCAGGGCGCGCTCGCCCCGGCCCTTGGCGATGACGATCGGGGCGGGCGCCCGGGCGGGATCGTAGGCGAGCGCCACCGCGAAGTGCGCGGGGTTGGTGACGATGAACTGCGCCTCCTTCATCGCGGGCACCAGACCACCCATGGCGATCTTGCGCTGGCGTTCCCGAATGGCGCCTTTCTTCTCGGGCGAGCCTTCGTTTTCCTTGGCCTCGTCGCGCACGTCCTGAAGGGTCATCTTCAGGCGCAGCATCCGGCGCACCAGTTGCACCGGCAGGTCCACCAGAGCGATCACGACGAGTCCCGCCGCCAGCCAGAACAGCAACTGGATCAGCGCGTCCCAGGCATAGGCCAGTTCTCCGAACAGGTTGCCACGACCAAGCCGGGCGAAGGTCTCCATGCGGTCTTTCGCCCAGATCCAGGCGATCGTTCCGAGCAAGGCGACCTTGGCGATGCCCTTGACCATCTCGATCAGCCCGGTCGGGCCGAACATGCGCTTGAGCCCCGAAAGCGGATTGATCCGCGAGCCCTTGGGCGCGAGATTGCCGCCAATCCAGCGGCCCTCGCCGAACCCCAGCTGCGATATAAGCGAGGCGAGGATGACGACCGCACCCAGCACCAGGATCGGCGGCAGCATGGCCATCAAGGCGCCTGTCAGGATCCGGCCCGCCGTGAAGTCGTCCAGCGCGGCCCGATCCCAGGTGAAGCCGCCGCGCAGCACGGCGGCCAGCAGGTCCAGCATCCACGGCCCCGCCAGCATCAGCCAGACCGCGCCGATCGCCACGGTGGCGGCGGTGGCCATTTCGCGGGAGCGGACCACGTCGCCGCGCCTGGCGGCCTCGCGCTTGCGCTTCTCGGACGGGGCGAAGCTCTTTTCGCCTTCCTGCTCGCTCATGGTGAGAGAAGCTCCGCCGTCTGCTGGATGGCGTCGGCGGAGAGCCGGACGACGAGGTCGG
Organism: Novosphingobium sp. ZW T3_23; assembly: GCF_044987305.1. Lineage (NCBI taxonomy): Bacteria > Pseudomonadati > Pseudomonadota > Alphaproteobacteria > Sphingomonadales > Sphingomonadaceae > Novosphingobium > Novosphingobium sp. ZW T3_23. The sequence continues at coordinate 7,705 of NZ_JBJDRF010000069.1, read as the reverse complement.
TCAGCACCGGCGCGCCCACCAGCAAGGCCGCGATGCCGCCCAGCACGCCCGCCGGCAGCCCCAGCGAGAACAGGTTGAGCGACGGCGCCGATCGCCCGAGAACGCCGGTGATCACCTGCACCACCAGCAGGATCAGGCAGGCCGGCAGGGCGATGGTCACGGCGGTGGCGAACATGCGTGCGGCGAAAGCGCCGATCAGCGCGAAGCGCGCGGCGCCCAGCCAGGTCTGTCCCGGCGGCAGCGCGCGGTAGCTCTCCACGATCAGCGCGAACCATTGCAGGTGCGCGCCCAAGGCCAGGAACACCAGCGACAGCACGACCGCGAAATACTGCCCCAGAGCGGGAGACTGCGCGCCGGAACTAGGATCGACGGCGGTGGCCACGTTCATCCCCATCGATCCGCCGATCAATTCGGCGGCCAGGATCGGCGCGGCGAACGACAGTTGCAACACGAAGCCGAGCGATAGCCCGACCAGGACCTCACCCATGACGGCCAGCATTCCCGCCGCCGACAGCAGTACCGGCGGCGGCGCGACAGGGGTCCAGGCACAGACCAGCACGGCAAGCGCCCCGGCGCCGATCACCCGCACTTGCGGGGGTACTCCGGCGATGCCGAACAGCGGCGCCGCCACAAGTGCCGCACCGATCCGCGTCATCACAAAGACGAACCGCCAGAACTCGGCCTCCAGCGGGCCGAAGCCGAAGTCGAGCTGGATCACGGCGAAAGCTGCGCCGCTTGCCCGGTGTGGGCGATCTGAGTGAAGACGTCTTGCGCGAACTCACCCACCAGCGTCATCATCGAGCCGCCGAAAACCACCAGCACCACAGCCGTCACCGCCAGCTTGGGCACGAAAGTGAGGGTCTGCTCGTTGACCGATGTCGCGGCCTGCACCACCCCGACCGTCAGGCCGACGCCCAGCGAGGCGAGCAGTACCGGCGCGGCGACGAGCGCGGTGACCCAGAGCATCCGGTCGGCCAGGGCGAGCAGGGCGGTGATGTCCTCCATCAGCTGAAGCTGGCCGCCAGCGAGCCCATCAGCAGGGCCCAGCCGTCCACCATGACGAAGAGCAGCAGCTTGAACGGCAGGGAAACCACCATCGGGCTCATCATCATCATGCCCAGGCTCATCAGCACCGAGGAGACCACCAGATCTATGACCAGGAACGGCAGGAACAGCATGAAGCCGATCTGGAACGCCGTCTTGAGTTCGCTCGTGACGAAGGCGGGCAGCAGGATCGAGTAGGGCACTTCCGCGGCGCTACGGAACCGCGGCGTTTCGTTTCGGCTTCCGGCGGCCATCGATGCGAACAGGGTGAGGTCGCGTTCGCGAGTCTGACGGATCATGAAGGCGTGGAACTCCCACCCGCCCGCCGCGATGGCCTGCTCGGCATTGAGGCGCCCCGCCGCATAGGGCGCGACGGCCTGTGCGTTCACCCGTTCGAGTGTGGGCGCCATGATGAACAGCGACAGGAACAGGGCAAGGCCGATCAGCACCTGGTTCGGCGGCGATTGCTGAAGCCCCAGCGCCTGCCGCAGGATGGCCAGCACCACCAGGATGCGGGTGAAGCTAGTCATCATCAGGATCAGGCTGGGCAGGATCGTCAGCAGCCCCATGACCAGCAGGAGTTGCAGCGACAGGCTCAGGCCCGGCCCTCCGGCGTTCGTGCCCCCGAGCGAGCCCAGCGCCCGGTCCAGCGCCCCGGGGATGGCCGTCTGCGCGTTCGCGGCGACCGGAAGGAGCAGCGCAAATGCAGCAGGGAGGGCGCAGAACCGCTTCACGGCTCGGGCGTTCCGGCGGCGATCTCCGCGAAGTCCTGCCGCGCGGGCGCTTCGGCCAGGCGGGTCAGGCCCTGCCGGGTCGCGGCGACAAGGATCTCGCGGTCATGGAAGGCGATCACCGCCAGCCGCTGCGTGGGCGAGAGCATCATCGTCTCGACCACGCGCAGCGAGCGCGATCCGCCGTTCCGTCCCGCGCCTTCCTGCACCCGCCGCGCCAGCACCAGGCAGCCCCAGGCGAGTAGGCCGATCAGCGGTAGCAGGACAAGCAGCTTGATCGCGTACCAGAGCATCAGGACTGGCCTTCCTCGCCGTCCGGCAAGGCCGGGGACAGTGCATCGTCCGGCGTTTGGCCCTCGAGCCCGGCGATCTCGACGATCCTCAACCCGAAGCGGCCATTGTGGGACACCACCTCGCCCCGTGCGATCGGCTTGCCGTTGACCAGCACGTCGAGCAGTTCGTCGGTCATGCGGTCGAGCACGACGAGGCTCTCCGGGCCGAGCGAGAGTACCTCCTTCAGCTTCATCTGGGTGCGGCCCAGTTCCACGGTCAGGCGCACGTCGACGTCGCGGAGAAAGTCCAGGCCGCGGGGATGGATGCTCATCTTGGGTCGGTTTCCCTGTGGTAAGGCTTCAGAAGGCGTGAGTGACCTGCACTGCGACACGGTCGTCGATTTCGCCGATGGTGCCGCTGGCAAGCGTGCGGCCACCCACCTGGAGCGGTACGCTGCGCGCCACCGCCACCGGCAGGACATCGCCCGGCCGCAAGCCGGCAAGGCGCGTCATGCCCAGGTGCATGTCCACCAGCACCGCGGTCACTTCCATCGCCATCGAGGCGAAGGGTTCCGCCGATGGATCGGGAGACGCGGCGCGGCGCTGGCGCACCGGATGTTGCGGAGCGGCGAGCGCGGCCTCCAGGGTTTCCGTCGGCAGCGCCAGCGTGAGCGACCATGGCACAATGCCCGGCTCCTCGATCTCCAGCGAAAGCGTCAGCACGTCGGCACTGGCGGGGAACGGATCGAGCTGGCGCAAGCTGGTATCGCGGCGCAAGGGCCGGACGCGGTGATCGTCGGCATGGTCCGGTCTTGGAGCCCGTGCTGCGGCCAATGCCGATGTCAGGGCATCGGCCACGCACCCCTCGATGCGGGAGAGCAGCAGTTCGGCCGAGAGCGGGAAGCCGTCCGGCAGCGGGTCGGGTACATCGCCGGGACCACCGAAGGCACGATCCACCAGCCGGAATACCGGAGCCCCGTCGAAGATGGCGAGGATCGGCAGGGACGAAGCGCCCATGCCCATGAGGCTATGGGCTGCCAGTCCCTCGATCTCTCCCGCGATCGACGAAAGCGTGGCGTCCATCGGCAGGCCTGCGCGGACAATCGGGGGCTCGCCGCCGGACAGTCGCGCCAGCCCGGCGGCAAGGCCGCGCGTCAATCGCTCGCCGATCAGCGACAGCGCGGGCGCCAGTTCGGTCATCACCGGCGCCGCGCCGAGAAGTTCGGGGCAATGGCGGGCGGCTGTGCGCTCCGGAGAGGTTTGCGGAAAGGCCATCGTCATGCTCACTGGATGATGAAAGTGCGGAAATAGACGCCGTCCACGCCGCCGAAGCCTTCCTTGCGCAGCAACACCGCGTTGATCGCCGCCGTCATGCGCTTTTCCAGCCGGTCCTTGCCGGGGATCGTATAGACGTCGTTCTCCGGCGTATCGGCCAGGATTTCGAGCAGGGCCGAGCGGATCGCCAGTTCATGCTTCTTCATCCAGATCAGCACCCGACCGTCGCGCCGCGTCGAACAGGCGAGGCTGAGCTGGACCAGCGCGTCGGAATCCTTGAGGTTCGAGGTGAAATCGTCGCTGAAAGTGAAGTAGGCGGTGCGATAGGGGTCTCCGCCCTCGCCTTCGACCTCCGGCGCTTCGGCACCTTCCCCTTCGCCCTCGGTCTTGGGCATGTAGGGATCTTCCTCGCCCTTGCGGATGAGCTTTGGCTGGTTGTCCTCCCGGCTTTCCGCATGGTTGCCGCCGACCAGCCCGCTCATCACCAGCCCGAGCACGCCGCCGCCGCCCACGACGAGCATGGCCAGCGCGACCAGTATCAGGCCCAGTTTGCCCTTGCCCTTCGTGGCGGCACCGTCCTGCGCAACTTTTTCGCTCACGTCTTGCGTCTCCCCCGAAATGGCGCCGGATCAGGCGTAGATGTCGCCGCGTCCGTCATCGCCGGCTGCGGGATCGGAAGTCCGCTTCCCCGTCGCCTGCTTCTGCCGGAAAGGGCTGTGGTCGGACGCCTGTCGTTCGGCGCCGCCTCGGGTGTCGGCCTGCTGGCGCTGCTCGGTGCCCGCCCCACTGTTGCCGGAAAGACCCGCATGGGAGGACTGGTGCGGCGTGAACGGCTGGCCGCTGTCGCGCGGCTGATCGCCTGCGAGATTGGCAGCAACGGCGGCTTGGACCGAGCCGTTGAAGCCGGGCGTGGAACTGGCCATGGTCACGGCCAGACCGCCGTTTTCATGACGGAATTCCAACGAAACTTGCCCGAACTGGCCGTGATGCATGGCGGTGCGCACGATATGCGGCATGGCGGCTTCGCGCGCCTCGGAAAGTCGGCCCACAAGCGTATCGAAGTCCTGCGGCTGCTGCGGTGACGCGTTCGATTGCCCTTCGGCGGGTGTCGGCGGGGCGGCGAGCGACATCTGCGGAGGCACCGGAAGCGTCGTCACGGCGAGGGCATCGCCGCCGGGTCTGAACGCGATCTCGGCAGGCTGGGAGGGAGCCGTGGCAAGGACGGCGCTTGCCCGGGTGCGCGGCGCCAGGTCATGCAAAGAGGGCTCACCCGGCGCAGGCTCATCCAGAGAGGGCGGGGCAAACCGGGCGGAGTGCTCGCGCAAGGTCGCTTCGGTGGGTTCGACGCGGCCGGGTGAGGCGTTCAAGGCCGATGCCGCGATGGTGGGAGCACCGGGTTGAACCGTCGGAGCCGCTTCTGCGGCGAGCGGTTGCACTGGCAATCCGGCTGCGGCGGACATGGGCGCGGCAACGATCGTCACCGGTGCAAGGCTGGCGAGTGGAACGCCGGTGACGGTCGCGACGGCTTGATCGACGGTGTGAGAGGGGGACGCAGGCGGACGGCCAGCTTGCGCCGGAGCCGTGCCCTGTTCCTGCTGGATGACGGGGCCGGGCAAGGTCGCGGCGATCGGCGCGATCGGAATCGCGAAACCGATGCTGGCCGGATCGGGCGGCAGCGTGATGGTGACGGGCTGGGGCGAGGCAGGCGTCGAACCGTCGCCGCCCCAGCCTTCCACCGGGGTTTCCTTCATGCCTTCCACATCAAGATCGGTAGCGGGTCCACCGGGCCCAGCCTCATTACCCTCGTCCGGCACGGTCTTGCCGGTTTGCTTGCCGATCTTGCCGTCCTCCGAAAAATCCGCCGTCTCGGGCTGCGGCAGGGCGATGCCCCTGGCGCCCGCAAGCCCGTCCTCCCCGAGCAGCTCCAGCAAGGCGGCGAAGCCCTCGACAGCGGCGCTTTCCGTCGCTTCGGGAGAGGTTCCGGCTGCCGATAATCCGGCTTTTGCCGGGGAACTCACGGCTGCCGGGGCGGAAAACTGGATCATGCCTTGCTAGTCCTCGTAGCGTCCATGCGGATCGTTCCAGCAGTGTTATTCAAGTCCCGTGCCAGATCGCTTTCGGCTGCCGAGCGCAGGCGTCTTTCCGGCTTTCGCGATCGAGCGCTCCTGAAGGATCGCCCGTTCCTCCACCGCGGCGCGGCGGCGTTCGGCTTCGGCCAGGAGCTGCTGCTTGGCATCGGCGATCGCGCGGGCGCGCAAGGTATCGCCGTCGGTAGTGCGGCGGATCGCCTGAAGCCCGCCCACGAAGCGGCCGATCTGATGCAGTGCCGCACCGTCCGTCATCTCCCGCCGGCTGCCGTAATCGTCGGCCATGCGGCGCGTGCGATCGGACAGGTCGCGCAGCCGGGACAGGGTGCTTTCGGCCTGCGCCGCCTCCAGCGCGGCGTTCTGCCGGGCGATCGCGCGGATCTTTTCGAGACGGCGCAACCGGGCCAGGCGCCTGATGTCGTCCTTCATCGTTCCTCCTTCATCGTCAGCCTGCCAGCAGGGCGGCAAGCTGCGCGGCGCTTGTCTCAAGGTTCACGACTTCGGCCTGGGGCTGGCCGAGGAAGGCGGCGAGATGCTCGTGCATGGCGATGGCCCGGTCGAGTTGCGGGTCGGCGCCGACGCGATAGGCGCCCATCAGCACGAGGTCGCGATTGGCCTCGTAGCTGGCCGAGAGGGCACGGAACTGCCGGGCGAGCCGCTGGTGCTCGTCCGGGACGATGTCGTTCATCACCCGGCTGAGGGAGGCGGCGATGTCCACGGCCGGATACTGGCCACGCTGCGCGAGGTCGCGCGACAGCACGATGTGGCCGTCGAGGATCGAGCGCGCGGTATCGACCACGGGATCGTCCTGGTTGTCGCCATCGGCGAGCACGGTGTAGAGGCCGGTTATCGAACCGCCGGAAGCGGCCGAATTGCCCGCGCGCTCGACCAGCTTGGTGATGGTCGCCAGGGCCGAGGGCGGATAGCCGCGTGCTGCGCCGGGTTCGCCCAGCAGCAGGCCGATCTCGCGCGCGGCGTGGGCCACGCGGGTCAGGCTGTCCAGGATCAGCAGCACCCGCTTGCCGCGCCCCCGGAAGTGCTCGGCCATGGACGTGGCCAGCATGGCCCCCCGCAGCCGCAAGTTCGGCGCATGGTCGGCGGGAACCGCGACCACCACGGTCTTGTCCTTCTTCTCGGCCTGCATGTGCCGCTCGACGAAATCGGATACTTCGCGCGCGCGCTCTCCGATCAGGCCGACGACCACCACATCGGCAGACGCGCCGCGCGCGATCATGTCGATCAGCACCGACTTGCCCACCCCCGAGCCCGCCATCACGCCGATGCGCTGGCCGACGCCGAAGGTGGTGAGGGCATTGAGCGCCCGCACGCCGGTGTCGAACGGCAGGCGCACCGGGCTGCGGTCCAGCGCGGAGGTGCGCACGCCTCCGGAAGGCCATTCCATGCGGCTGTGGATCGGGAAGCCGCCGTCGATCGGCAGGCCTTCGCCATCGACGGCGCGGCCCAGGAACGGGTCGCCCACCGGCAGCAGACCGGGGCGCCCTTCCGCCCAGACGCGAGCGCCGGGGCGCAGCAGGATCATGTCCCCCAGCAGCATCATCATCGTTCGACCGTTGCGGAAGCCGATCACTTCGGCGGCCAGCGACTGGCCGGGCGCATGGGACACCCGGCACATCGCGCCGACCGGCACCGACAGTCCGCTCACTTCCAGCAGGCCGCCGTCGCAAGCCGCGACCAGGCCGAAACGGCGGGGCGCCAGGTCCAGGGGCTGCGCGCCGAGATCGGCCAGGATCTGTTTGGAAAGCGTCAGCATCGCTGGAGCATCTTCAAAAGCGGCGTCAGCATCGCTGGAGCGCCTCGGTGATTGCGCGGCGCCAGTTGGCCGGGCCATCCTCGATGCCGCCCGTCGCCGTTTCGATGCGGATGGTCCCGCGTTCGAGCGTATTGTCGGGCTGAACCTGCCATTCGGCGGAAAGCCGGGGGGACACCAGTCGCAGATCGTCCGGATGAAGGCGGATCAGCCGTTCGTCCTCGGCCCGCCTCAGCATCGCCACCGCCACCCCGATGCGGCGGAGCAGGGCGTCGGGCTCTATCGCCATCGGCGCGATGGCGGCTTCGCACAAGGCGGTCACCGTATCGCGCAGACGCATGCGCAGTTCCTCTTCCAGCGCTTCGTCCATCTTTTCGAAAGCGAGCGAAAGCCGCCCGAAAGCGGCAGCTTCCGCTTCTGCGCGGACCTGTGCTTCGTGCACTGCCTGATCGTGCCCCATCGTGAAGCCGTGGCTGAAGGCATCGGCGATCGGGTCCGAGGGTTCGGGCGCCGGGTCCGGGCTTGGGG
>NZ_JBJDRF010000068.1:0-23344 GCF_044987305.1 Novosphingobium sp. ZW T3_23 | reverse complement strand
TTGCTGCGCACGCGGGTATAGGCAAAGCCCAGGTATCCGTCCGGTCCTACCCAGGAGCCGCCGGCGCTGAAGGTGGAGCTTTCGCTCCACGATCCGGGCACGCGGCTTTCCCCGAAGGCGCCGGGCACGCGGTAGTCGTCGGTTTCACGGTGGGCCCCCTCGACGCGCAGGGCCAGCGATCCGGTGCCGAGCGTCAGGCCGCCCACGGCCGAGCGCTCGTCGTCACCCGTCCCCAGCCGCGCCTCGGCCGTTCCGGCGAAGCCGCGCACCGGCACTTCGGTCGGGATCTTGGTGTCGAGCAGGTTGACCGCGCCGCCGATCGCGCCGCCGCCATAGAGCAGGGCGGCCGGGCCGCGCAGCACTTCGATACCGCGCAGCAGCAGCGGTTCGCCGGTGATCGCGTGGTCGGCGGAGATGCCGGAAGCGTCCTGCACATTGGTGCTGTCCGATAGCACCTGTACGCGCGGGGAGGTTTGGCCGCGGATGACGGGACGGCTGGCGCCGCCGCCGAAGTTGTCGAAGTGGATGCCCGGTTGCCCGGCGAGCGTTTCGCCCAGGGTGCCCTGGCGACGGTGCGCAAGCTCGTCTCCGCTCAGTGTGATGACCGGGGTGACCGTCTCGTCGGCGCTTTCCTCAAGCGGCGCGGCGGTAACCAGGATCTCGCGCGATCCGGGCGCCGGTGCCTCGGCCAGGGCGGCGGCGGGTATCAGTGCAAGCAGGGAAACGGCGGAACGGTGAACGATGCGAACGGACAAGAAAACCCCCTGAGCTTATTATGGAGGCCTTCTTAATGTCATGTGATAACATCACACAATAGCGCGTCGTTTCAGTTGCAATATGTTACAAATCGGAAATAGACGTAGGCGGCGTGGCGATCAGCCTGCACTTTTCGATGCATCGACGCTATCGACCGTCGCGAACTGCGTTATCGGTGCGACGCCGTTGTAGATGAAGCCGAAGGTCGGATTCTCGCGCGAACCCAGGGCGCGGCTGGGGCCGTACCAGACCCGCACGCTGCTCCAGTCGCCTGCCTCGGAAATGTCCTCGGCCAGAGCCCGGCGCTCGATCAGGCCCGGGCCAGACCAATTGGCATGGTCGAGCAGGACATGGCGGGAATCGACGATTTCGCGGATCATGGCGACATGGCCGTAAGGCATTGCGGCGGTGGATTTGAAGACCAGCACCGAGCCGGTCTGAGGCACATGGCCTCGGCTATAAGTGCCCTCGGCCTGCGCCCACCAGGTCGCCGCGTTGCCGTGGATGGAAATTCCCGACTGCGTGCGCGCATAAGGTACGCACTGCAAGTGCTGCGCCAAAGCCGGAGAGGCGAGGGCTTGAGCAATCAGAGTTACAAGCGCGGCAGCGACCAGGGAGAATTTCTTCATGGAGATACGTTATAACGTATCTAGAATATCAGGGTACCCCGGCCCCAGCGAGATGATCGCAGTAGAGGCACCGTTCGTCGCTAGTTCAGGAACCGAATCGACAAGCCTGCGCTTAACGCCTTCGGTCCTGCATCACACCTGTATGTCACGATTCTGCGATGGGCAGTGACGCGCGCGGGATGGATGGCGGGGCGGCATTTCGCAAGATCGGCGCGTAGCTCCCGACAAACAGCTCGGCCTGTCGGGTATTTTTTCCAGCGCCCTCTTCCAAAAGCCATCTTCATCGCCATGTTATGTTGTATCATACCTCAACGAGGCATCTTGAGGTCGGCCGTCCATGCCGACGGCCCCGGAAGATGCAGAGCTTGAGGACAAAAGCGTCATCGCTCGATGTGACGGCGCCCTGAGCAAGAAAGACGATACCTTGAGCGAGCGATACGAACGTCGGGAACCCGTGCAAGGCCGCCTCTTGGCCGATATCATCGAATCCACGGCGATCTCCGCTTCGACACTCTGCATGGTGCACTGTCTCGCCTTGCCGGTCCTGCTGTTTCTGGTGCCGGGACTGCTTGGCGCCTTCGTCCAGTCGGAGCTGTTTCACCTCGCCGCGCTGGCAATGGTGGCCCCGGCCGCGCTGGCGGCTTTTTTCCTGGGCTACCGTCGACACGGCAGGACCGGGCCTGCGATCCTCGGGGTTGCCGGGGTCGCTTGCCTGGTGCTGGGGGTGGCGGCGTCGCTTCCTGTCAGCGAGACGATGATGACCGTATCGGGTAGTCTCCTGCTGGTTGCAGGGCATCTATGGAACTGGCGCGAACGCGCAGGTTGAGGCGGAGCTTGCGGCCGTCCGGCAAAAGTAGGCCCCGCGGGTCCGATGCCCAGCGGGGCCAAGGTTTGGGTCGCTTTCTGAAAGCGCCGGCCTGGTTGATCCCCCGATCCGCAATGCCTTTCGGCCTTGCTCCCCCCGACGCCCAGAGCAATCGTTTTACAACGAAACTTGCGATTCTGATGTGATGTAAATTGCTGCAAATTGCGGAAGAGCGCAGAATTTCAAAAAGAACTCAGGAAGATAACGAGTCTTCACGCCCCTGAAAGTTCAAATATGATCACAAAGGATCATGATCGGGTTAGTCGGGTATGGACGTGTTTTTGCCAGTCGCTTTGAGCCCGCTCAAGGCAGGTCAACGTCGGGTGCTGGCGGAACCAATTGCTTCAACAGGTCCTGCACTTCGCCATCGCCCTTCCAGGATTGCTCTATGCGGCGGGTGACGGGGCGGGAATACCAACGCTCCCCCAGCACGACCGCTTCGTGCAACAGGTCTATCAGCATGGCCCGATCCTTCATGGAGGAAGCATAGAACGCCGGAGTCTGGCGGATGCGGCGGCCCCCTTCCGCGATCTCGCCCAGCGCGTCGGCAATCATGATCCGGTGCGCATGAACGGGATCGTCCACCACGGCGCGGGTCATCCTGGCGGAAAGCTGCTCGGTGGAAGGATCTTCGCGCAGGCTCGCAAATTCCGCGAACTCCCGTGCGAAGCCGCGAATGTCACCCTGGCCCAGGTAGACCCAGGACAGGCAACTGCTGACGGTCGCATCCTGCGGATAGGTTCGCTTGAGGTCGACAAGTGCAGCCAGCGCCTCCGCGTCGTGACCCGCCTGCCATTTAGCCCAGGCATGTTCCACCGCGATAGGCTGCGAGCCCGGCGATCGCTCCATCGCCTGGAGGTAATAGCGCTCTGCCCGGCTGCTCTCGCCGAGGTCCGAGAGGACGTTGGCGATCCAGAAATAGGTCAGGCCGTCGTCCGCGTCATGGTGCAGCGCGGTGCGGAAGGCCTTGAGCGCGGCGATGGGATCGTTGTCCCACCAATAGTCGATGAAGCCGTTCGCGCGGTAGGCGCTGGCCAGGTCGGGGTCCAATGCCAGCGCCTTGTCGGCGGCGATCCGCGCCTTGCCGTAAGCTTCGGCGTCGCTGACTTTCCCATATTCCCGATAGATCAGCCACGCCTCGGCTAGTCCGGCGCGGGCCGGCGCGTAGTGCGGCGCGCGCGCGATCACCGCACCGTAGAGCCGGATCGAGGTTTCCAGCGCGCGGGGCGTGCGATGCGCCCAGGCGTCCCGCGCGGCGATGAAGTCCTGCGCGGCCACCGGATCCTCGGGAAGGGCGGCCGATTTGGGCCTCGGCCATACCAGGAACAGGATCAGCACGGCGACGGCCAAAAAGGCGGCCGCCAGCGAGGCCCGCAGAACCCATGAGCGAGAGCGAGACCCGGCGGGGGTCGGCGTCTGGGTGATGGAGGTGGAAGAGGGGGCGTCGGCGGTACCGGGCGGGGAGAGGCCCGAAGCGGCTTCAGGTGGGGCGTGGTTTTCGGGCACCGGAGTTTCGCCGGGATTGCGGCTCTCCCATTCCTCCAACTCGTGCCGATAGGCGAAGACGGTTTTCTGTTTGCCGCCGGGAAGCTGGTGGATCGGAAGACCGCGTTCGCGCGCCCAGCGCGCCACGGTGGTGCGGTCCCTGCCGAAGTAGGCCGCTATCGCTTTCCAGCCATCCAACCGGCGTTCGTCTGATGTCATGCCGTTCCGCGACCCTGCCCTCGTGGGCAAGACTATCGTCTCACTGGCTGTTGCTCAAGCGGCCAAGGGAGGGCGGCGGGGCGAGCTGACTGTGCCATTTCGGATCATCCTTGCGCATCCGCCCGCGCAATCAGCGCGTCGAGCGCGGTGCGGCCATGGCGCAGTTCCTCTATGATCCGGCGCAGTTCGGAAGCGGTGATCCGAACGCCGCCCTCGCTGTCGACCGCCTGGACCTCGACGATGCTGTGCAGCGCCTCGACGATGGCCAGCACCGGGTCCATCGGCAGCCGCGCCGTGGCGAGGGGCACGGCGCGGACTTTGCCCAGCGACAGGAAGGGATCGATGGCGCCGGGGCCGAACTCCTGCTCGATTCGGGCGAGAATCACGGGATCCATGCTGGTGGCCCGGCCGCGGGCATTGCGGATCGTTCCGGTCGAGCAGCCCAGTCGGGTAGCAAGCTGGGCATCGGATAATGCCTGCGCTTTCTGAAGGTTGCGGACGATGGTGGCGACAGCCGCACGGTAATCATCACTCGAAAGTCTAGCGGATCGACCGGAGGTCATCGTGTATGGTCCTTTTCGTCTTTCGAAGCGCGGACAACAGCTTGTGGCAAAGCGGATGAATCTGGCCAAGACTTTGTCGACGGAATCGCTATATGGCAGCGATAATATGCAATTCAGTCGTCGCAATCTGATCGTTGCAGCCACCGCGTTCGCAGCGTCATCGTCATCTGCCGCCCGTGCCATCTCCTCCGCATTGCCGGAGCGGACACGCGCGCCTTCGCTCATCCTGCCGAAAGCCGGCAACGCTGCGGGCTCGATCGCGCCGGTCGCTCCGGCGGCGCTGCCTCCCGTTCCGGCCCGCTTCCAGCCCGAGGGCGTGCGCCCGGAACTTTTCGACGCCGCCATGAAGGCGCTGGATCGGCACGACCGCCGCGTAAAGCGGGACCGCATCGGGCTGGTGGACTTCTCGGTTTCCTCCTCGCAACCGCGCTTCCATCTGGTGGACCTGGAAAACCGCAAGGCCACATCGCTCCCCGTAGCCCACGGCAGCGGATCGGATCCGGGGCATACGGGATGGTTGCAACGTTTCTCCAACCGCCCCGGTTCCAACGCCAGCAGCGAAGGCGCCTATCTGACCGCCGAATACTATTATGGCGGACACGGGCGTTCGCAGCGGTTGATCGGGCTGGATTCCACCAACAGCAATGCGCTGGAACGCGCCATCGTGATCCACGGCGCCTGGTATGCGGAACCGAACATGATCGGTGCCCACGGCAAACTGGGCCGCAGCCAGGGCTGCCTGGCGGTAGGCGACAGCCTGCTCGGCCGCGCTTTCGACCATCTGGGCGAAGGCCGGCTGATCTACGCCGCCAAACTGGCCTGAACGGGCGGCCGGTGTGCCCGGCCGCCGAACGGACTTTCGGCCCGCCCTAGATCGTCACCAGCGCGCTGATGCGGTGCAGGAAGGGGTGGTTTGGCGTGGCGCCCCGGCTGATCTGGGAAAACATGCCGTTCCCCATCTCGGACAGTTTCGCTTCGACGAGCGGCACGTCCTCGCCGCCCTTGACGTCCAGATGGACGTGGAGCTTTCCGTCGAAATCCAGCGTAATTTCGTCCGCTTCGACGATACGTTCGCGAATTTCATCAAGAATGGCGGAAAGCTGGTCGTTAAGCGACGGCCTGGCGGTGTCGGTCCGTGAAGTCGTGGAATCGATCGAGTAAACCGTTGCGTCCTTCGGCATTCGTGGTCCCATGCTGATCATTGCGCGGATTGCTGCGAGAGCGAGCATAACATTTCGGCGCCGATAAAGAACGGTCCAGCGAAGGTTCCTGTGCATTTATTTTTGGGCGGGGGCCGGTTTTCCGCCCATTTCGGGACATTTTGAGGCTAGGCGATCAGCCGAGTCGAGACGCTTGTGCGTTGAAAAGGCGGGGCAAGTTCGCCGCGTTCGCGCAGAAATCCTGCAATCGCTTGTTGCGGCCTTGGTGCGACCCGAAGGCTACAGGTATTTCACAGTCACCGGACGGCTGCCTTTGCCTGACAGGCGGCGACGAAAGCGGCGGGTTCATAGTAGAATGGCTTGATCTCGCAGCATTTTCCATCGCGAAAGCGAAACCGCTCGCAGATTTCGACGGGCCGAAGCGCAGGATCGGCGAAGCGCAGCGAGAGAACGGTGACGGCGAACTCCTTGCCCACGGTCGTTTCGATTCGGTCCAGCGCAGCCACGTCGCACAGGCCCATCACTTTGGCGTAGAGTTCGCGAAGGGCGTTCTTGCCGCGATACTCTCCCGCCATCGGCAGGCCGTCCGCTTCGAGGGCGACGAAATCCTCGGTGAGCATGTCCGCTGCCGCGTCCCAATTGCCGGCGCCGGTGGCGGCGTAGAGGCGGTCGACAAAATCACGCATCTGTTCGGGGCTCATGGCTCTGCTCCTTCTCCGTGCGGAGTGTGACAAAGGCGGCGATGTGTCGAACCTAGCGTTTCGACTAGCAGTCCCGGCAGGCGCCGCGCGGTTAAGCTGCCGAAAACGGAAGAGCCCGGCCGGCCACCGCATCGGGCCGAGCGGCAGCAAAGGAAAGACATGTGTTCGGATCCGATACCATGAGCGATACCTGGCATGTCGTCCTTGCCGAGGTCGATTTTCCCGAGGAAGGCAAGCTGGCGGCACGGATCGCCGGTTGGAGCGTGCTGGTGGTGCGGACCGACGACGGCTTCAGCGCCGTCAACGACAGGTGCACGCATCAGGCGGCGCTGCTTTCCGGCGGCAAGGTGCGGCGCGGGACGATCATGTGCCCGCTCCATGGCGCGCGTTTCGAGGCGGCGACCGGTCATTGCATCGGCGGTGCCTATGCGGATCTGCGTCGCTTCGACCTGAGAATTGCAGGCGGCGTGATCGAAGTCGCCGTGCCCGATGCACCGCCGGGGCCGCACGAGCGCCCGGTCGAAGTCTGACGACCAAGAGGGGAGAGAACGATGCCATTCGCCGGACCTGTCGAGGATCGCCTCGCCATTCGCGAACTTCTGGAGACATATGCCGACGCGGTGACGCGCCGCGATGCAGAGGCTTGGGGCGCGACATGGGCGGAAGATGCCGAATGGTCGCTGCCGGACTATCCCGAACTCGGCACCACCAGGGGCCGCCCCGCCATCGTCGCCATGTGGATCGAGGCGATGAAGGCCTATCCCGGCATAATGTTCGAAGCTTGGCCGGGATCGATCGAGGTCTCCGGCGACAGTGCCACGATGCGCAGCTACACCTCTGAAGTCTACGACCACGATGGCGTGACCAAGCGCGACCGTGGCGTCTACGAGGATACTTGCGTGAGGGTGGACGGGCGCTGGCTGTTCCAGAGCCGCTCGTTCCGCAACATTCACCGGCAGCACGCCCAAAAGGGATGTTGAGGCGAGGCTGCTGAAAAAGGCGTCTCGGGCGATGAAATCCGGAATCGACTGGCTGCGTGCAAGCGCGTAGAGCGCGGGGCATGACCACTCAGATCACTATCCGCCGCCCCGACGACTGGCATGTCCATCTCCGCGATGGCGAGATGCTGGAGGCCGTGGTCGGCTACACTGCGCGCCAGTTCGCGCGCGCCATCGTCATGCCCAACCTGACGCCGCCGGTCGTGACCGTCGCCGCCGCCGAGGCCTATCGCGATCGGATCGTGAAGGCCCTGCCGACCGGCGCCGACTTCACCCCGCTGATGGTCTGCTATCTGACCGATGACGCCGATCCGGCGGAAATCGAGCGGGGCTATGCGCGGGGCGTGTTCGCCGCCTGCAAGATCTATCCCGCCCACGCCACCACCAATTCGGCCCATGGCGTGACCGACATCCATAAGCTGACCGGCGTGCTGGAGACGATGCAGCGGATCGGCATGCCGCTGCTGATCCACGGCGAAGTCACCGATCGCGACGTGGACATCTTCGACCGCGAGGCCGTGTTCATCGAGCGCGTGCTGGCGCCGCTGGTGCGCGATTATCCCGCGCTCAAGATCGTGCTGGAGCATATCACCACCGCTGAGGCAGTGGATTTCGTGGCGGGTAGCGGGCCGCTGATCGGCGCGACGATCACGCCGCAGCACATGATCATCAACCGCAACGCCATCTTCGACGGCGGCATTCGTCCCCACGCCTATTGCCTGCCCGTCGCCAAGCGCGAGCAGCACCGCCTGGCGGTGCGCAAGGCGGGCGTGTCGGGATCGCCCAAGTTCTTCCTCGGCACCGACAGCGCGCCGCACATGATCGGCCGCAAGGAAGCGGCCTGCGGCTGCGCCGGCATCTTCAACGCGCCCTATGCGCTGGAAAGCTACGCGCAGGTCTTCGATGAGGAAGGCGTGCTGGACCGCCTGGAAGGTTTCGCCTCCGAACATGGCCCGAACTTCTACGGCCTGCCCCTCAACGAAGGCACGGTGACGCTGACGCGCGAAGACGTGGCCGTGCCCGAGGTGATTGCCGAAGGCGACATCCGCGTGGTGCCCTTCCACGCCGGGGAAACCGTGCGCTGGCGCTTTGCGGGCTGATCGATCACCGCTGCCATAACGGAAAAAGGCCCGGCCTCCTGCGAGGTTCGGGCCTTTTTCCGTTGCGGATGCTCAAAACTTCTTGCTGACCTCCACCATGACCGTGCGCGGCAGCGTGCCGAAGCCGAGCTGGTCGGCCTTGATGCCGCCGGGCGTCCCCGTTCCGCTGCCGGTGGAGGGGCCGTCCACCACGCCGGTGACGTAGAAGCGATTGGTCAGGTTCTTGCCGATCACCGCAACCTGCCAGTTGTCATCTTCAGCGCCGAAGCGCAGGCCCGCGTCGAGCGTCACGTACTTGCCCTGACGCGATAGGGGATTGCCGAAGGCCGAGGCGAGGTAGCTGTCCGAGTAGCGGGCGTCCACGTTCATCCCCAGCTTCATCGCTGAGCCGACCGCCATCTCGTAGTTCACGCCCAGGTTCCCGGTCCAGCGCGGCGCCACCGAGAGCGACTGGCCGCCGAGATCCTGGCGGGTATTGCCGGCCAGGTTGCAGCCTTCAGCCGGGGTCTGTCCCGCATAACAGGGGGCGAGCGGGAAATCGGTGTAGCGCGCCTTGTTGTAGTTGACCGAGCCGTGCAGGTCGAAACCGGGAACACCGTTGGGGGCGAACTGGAATTCGGCCTCCACGCCCTTGGTCCGGGCGTCGGCGGTGAGGGTTTGGAAAGCGAAGATCGGGGAATTGAAGAAGTCGACCTGCAAATTCTTGTACTTGTAGTTGAAGGCGGTGACGTTGAAGCGAAGCTGGCGGTCGAGCAGGGTGGACTTGAAGCCGATTTCGTAGCCTTCCGCCTTTTCGGGATCGAAGGTGAGGTCGGCAGTGGGATCGTCCGAGAACTTCGAATTGATACCGCCGTTGGAGAACCCGCCCGACTTGTAGGCCGTTTTGTAGGCGGCGTAGACCATGAGATCCTCGGTAGGCTTCCAGGTCAGCGTCGCTTCGGGGGACCAGTTGGTGAAGTGCTGGCGCGCGGTGACGACGCCGAGCCCGTCGGGATCGAACTGGTCGCGGAAGATCGTGGTGACCAGCGGGTTGTTGTAGAACTGTGTGAAATAGCTGTTCTTGGTTTCGTCGGAATAGCGCGCGCCGCCCGCCAGTTCGAGGGTCGGCAGGATCTTGTAGGTGAGCTGGCCGAACACGGCCATCGTCTCGCCCTTGGTGAAGCTGGTCTTGGCGGTGGCGACGTGTTCGAGACCGGCGGGGGCGGTGGAATTGGAGACGCCGCCGGTCAGCACATATTGCTCGAAGTCGCGCCGGGTCTTCTGATAGAGCATGCCCAGCATCATGTTGAAGGGGCCGTCGAACGCGGTCAGCGCGCGGAACTCCTGGCTGAAGGCCTTCCAGGAGGAATTCTCGGTGGCCCAGTTGCTTCCCGGCCCGCCCGCGCTGTTGCTGGACTGGAAATCGCAGGCGCAGGCCCAGCGATTGTTGTTCCACTGGTAGTTGGTAACGGAGGACAACTGGAGCTGGTCCGCATCGTAGGTCACGTTGAGCGTGCCGCTTGCCGAGCGATAGCGATTGTAGAGCGCGCCGTTCTGCTTGGCGAAGGGGAATCCGGCGGCGACGTCCACCGGCATGTTGTTCTGGTGGGTCACGAAATGCTTGCCGCAGGGATAGCCGTTGAGCTGAGAGGTGCTGCCGTTGCCGCAGGCGAAGGCGACGTAGTTCCACGAGGAATTGTTGACCGTGTTGAAATCGACATTGCCCTTGAGGCTGACCGTGAGGCGGCTGGTCGGCTCCCACTTCAGCGTGCCGCGCGCCAGGAATTCCTCCTCGCCCGGCGCCTTGTGCGCGGCGGGTGCGGCCACATGCGAGGTGGGATCGCCGTTGCCGCCCGCCAGGATGCTGGCGGAGTCGATCTCGGTGTAGACGATGTCGTCGGCGACGTTGCGGTAGTAGCCGCCCTCCATCTTCGAATAGCGCGCGGCGAGGCGGATCCCCAGCGTGTCGGTCAGCGGCATCGAGGCATAGCCTTCGACGCGCCATTGCTGGCTGCGGAACTCGTAGCCGCCCTTGATCTGAAATTCCGGCGTGCTCGTCGGGTCGGCGGTGGTGATCGAGATGACCCCGGCCGTGGCGTTCTTGCCGAAGAACAGCGCCTGCGGGCCCTTGAGCACTTCGACGCGGGCAAGGTCGAAGAAGCCTTCCTGGATCACGCGGCCCTGGCCGTAATAGGCGCCGTCCACCACGACCGCGACCGACTGCTCGATGCCGATCGAGGTGGAGGACGACCCGATGCCGCGCAAGGTGAGCTGGGCGCCGGAGCCGTTGGACGCGCGGCCGACATTGAACTGCGGCGCGATCGCGGCGATCTTCTCGACGCTGGTGATATCGCGCGAGGCGATCTGCTCGGCGGAGATGGCGGTGACCGCCACTGGCACGTCCTGCGCGGTTTCCTGTCGCTTGCGGGCGGTGACGATGATTTCCCGGATGCCGCCGGTTGCAGCCTGATCCTGGGGCGGCGGATCCTGCGGAATGGGAGCGGTTTCCTGCGCTGCGGCGGGAAAGGCAAGGAGCGTGATCGCCAGCGTCGTCGTGGTGAGCAGGGCGGATTTCGAGAATCGCATTTCAGGACCTCCCACATATTTTCTTTGTTCTGCCCTTGGTAGAACCACGAGGGCAGGCGAGGGCCTGTGCAAACGGATAGCCCTATCCGTTTGGTCAGGTGGCGAGGGCAGCCGGGCGGGTGACGGTGCACTTTCACTGGGAGACCTCATTTGACCGGCAACCGTTTCTGGCGGCTCGATCGCCATCCCGAAGGCAATACAGACTTCGCCCGCTTTCTAAGCCTTTGCGAGGAAGCGCCCCTGCCGCTGCGCCCGGGCGAAGTGCGTATCGCGGTCGAATGGCTGTCGATGGATGCCGGCACCCGCATGTGGATGAGCCCGCGCACCGACGGTTACCAGCCGCCGCTGCCGCTGGGGTCCAGGATGGTGGGCCTGGTGCTGGGCCGGGTCAGCGAGACGCGCGATCCCGCCTTTCCGGTCGGCACGCTGGTGCGCGGCTTCGGGCAGTGGGCGGAACAGGCGGTGGTCCTGCCCGCGCTTGCCGGGCTGGAGGCGGTGGACGAGACCCTATCCGATCCGCGCCAGCATTTCGGTGCGCTGGGCATGAATGCCTGGACGGCCTATGTCGGCGTCAAGGAAGTGGCGGCGGTGAAGCCGGGCGAGTGGCTGGCGGTCTCGGCGGCGGCGGGCGCGACGGGCAGCCTGGCCTGTCAGGTGGGGCGCAATCTCGGCGCGAAAGTCGTGGGCATCGCGGGCGGCGCGGAGAAGTGCCGCTGGCTGCGCGAGGAACTCGGCGTGGACATGGCGATCGACTATCGCGGCGAGAACGTGGAGGCGCGTCTGGCCATGTGCGAGGGCGGGATCGGGGCGTTCTTCGACAATGTGGGCGGGCCTATCCTCGATGCAGTGCTGCCCAACATGGCGCATTACGGCCGCGTCGCGATCTGCGGCATGGTGGCGGGCTATGACAGCGACGCCCCGATGCCGGGACCGACGCGCTTCGACCAGATCCTGATGCGGCGGCTGCGCGTGGAGGGGTTCTTCATCCCCGACTTCCTCGAACGCGGCGCCGAGTTCCTGCCGCAGTTGCGGGCATGGCTGGATGAGGGGAAGCTCATGGTGCGGTTCGACGAGACGCGGGGGATCGAGAACGTGCTTGCGGCGTACGAGCGGATGCTGACGGGCAGGAACATCGGCAAGGTCGTGGTGCGGCTTGATTAGATCGTCGTCCCGGACTTGATCCGGGACCGCTGGCCGTGAACGGCTGCGCTTTCGGCGGGGCGCTTTTCTGCGAGCTATCGCCTCAAGGATTGCCAGCGGTCCCGGATCAAGTCCGGGACGACGTATTTCTTCCTATTTCTTCCCCTGTTTTCCCATCCCACCTGATCTCACATCGCCGTCACGCCGCCGTCCACCACGAATTCCCCGCCGGTGATGTAGTTCGCCTCGTCGCTGGCGAGGAACAGGATCATGTTGGCGATGTCGAGCGGGCTGCCCATGCGCTTCATCGGGATCGAGGCGACGATCTCCTTGAACCCTTGCGGATTGTCGCTGCGGGCAACGTCCTGCATGGCGGTTTCGATCATGCCGGGGTGCACGGAGTTGCAGCGAATGCCTTCCGCCGCGCACTCCATCGCCACGACTTTGGAGAAAATCCGCACACCGCCCTTGGCCGCGCCATAGGCCCCGCACATCGGCACGCCGACCAGCCCGCCGATCGACGAGAGATTGACGATCGAGCCGCCGCCGCCGGTCTTGCGCATCAGCTCCACCGCCCGGCGCGTGCCGAGAAACACGCTGTCGAGGTTGACCTTGTTCTGTCGCTCCCAGTCGGCAAGGGAGAGCGCGGTGAGCGGCTTGAGCACGGCGATGCCGGCGTTGTTCACCAGCACGTCGATCCGGCCGTGGCCCTTCTCGATCGTCTGGAACAGGTCGTCCCAACCGGTCTCGCTGGTCACGTCCTGCGCCAGGGCCTCGGCCTGGTCGCCTGCCTCGCGGATCGCGGCGGCCACGCCTTCGGCACCGCCGGTATCGAGGTCGGTCAGGTAGACGAAAGCGCCTTCCTCCGCGAAGCGCCGCGCGGTGGCGGCCCCTAGGCCGCGCTCGTTCCCGGCGCCGGTAACCAGCGTGATCTTGCCTTCCAGACGACCCATGCGTTCAACCTTTCCAAATGCGATGTCAGAATTTCACGCCGACGGTGGCGCCGTAAGTCCGCGGCTCCAGCGCCATCCCGAACGAGAACAGCCCTGCCACGGTGAAGGCGTGAGTGGTCGTCTTCTCGTTGAGCAGATTGCGGCCGAACAGGCGCACATAGGCTTCCTTGTCGCCGATATCGAAGTTGACGGTCAGACTGGCGTCGACGAGATCCTGCGTCGTGGTGCGCACGCGCGGGTCGTTGCCGTTGACGATGACTTCGGTAACGGCGCCCGATGGGTCCGTTACCGGCGTCAGCGAGGCTTGCGAGATCTGCTCGTCGTAAGGGCTGATATGCCGCCATCCTGCCGTCGCCATGACTTTGCCGAAGCTGGTCGGCACTGTGTAGTCGGCATTGAGCGACCCGGTGAACTTGGGCGCATAGATCAGCCGGTTGGCCGAATAGTCGAAAGGCACGATCAGACCGTTGAAGGCGCCATTGGTCACGAAATTGCGGAAGTGCGACTTCATGTAGGCGGAAGAGGCGGTGATCGTCAGTTGCGGGGTGATGCGCAACGTGGCGTCCATCTCGATGCCCTTGATGATCGCGCCGCCCGGCACGTTGCCGGTGATCGTCTGGTTGCCCAGCGGGCCGCCCGGCACGGTCAGGTTCTGCTGCATGTCCTTGTAGTCGGAGACATAGCCGGCCAGGTTCACTTCCAGCTTGCGGTTGAAGGCCGCCAGCTTGGCGCCGATCTCATAGGCGTCCACGGTTTCGGGCTGGAACGGGGTGCTGGCGGTTTGCGCCGTAGCGGCGCGCGGACTGAAACCGCCGGAACGATAGCCGCGAGACCAGCTGGCATAAAGCATGACGTCGTTGTTGGGCCGATAGTCGACGCCCAGCTTGGGGGTGAACTTGGTGAAGTTGGCATCGCCCGAGCCGATCAGGCCGGCCTGCGCGAAGCTGTTGGTCAGCTTCTTGTTGTCATGCGACCAGCGGCCGCCGAACGAGAGGCGCCACTTGTCGGCAAAGGCCCAGTTGAAGTCTCCGAAGAAGGCGTAACTGGTGGTCTTGCCGACATTGGTCTGCGGGTTCTGGTCGAACTCCATCGGCGGTATCGAAGGATCGAAGCCGAAGAAGCGCGTCCATTGGGTAAGATCGTACTTCGAGTGGAAGTAGTAGCCGCCCACCACGTAGTCCAGGCCGGTGAACAGGTTACCGGCGGCGCGCAGTTCCTGGCTCCACTGGGTATACTTCTGCCGACGATCGACATAGTAGAGGTCGGAGGAAGACCCATCGAAGTCCTGGGTCTGGTCTTCCTTGCTGTGGCGCCATCCGGTGATCGAGCTGAGCTTGACCGGCCCCAGATCGTAATTCATCTGCAAGGTGGCGTTCGGAGCACGATACTTGCTCTTCGCGGGCAGGGTGAAGACCGTGTAGAGGTCTGTCGTGTTGTTGCGGTTGCACTCGTTGGCCGGGATCAGGCCGCAGAACGTTTCGGTGCTGTTGGTGAGATTGCTCACTACCGGCTCGAAGCTCTGGACCACGTTCTCCACGCTCAGCTGGGCATCGAAGCCGCTGCCGGTGGGCTCGAACAGCACGCTGGCGCCATAGCTGTCGCCCTTGCTGCCGCCCGCGCGGGTATCGCGGATGGCGTTGTAGTAGTAGCCGTCGGACTCGTTGTGGAAGTACCAGCCCTTGATGCCCCAGGTCTCGCCGTCGCCGTAGTTGACGATCGCCTTGGCGGCCCAGGTGTTCCACCGGCCATAGGTGAGTTCGGCCTTCGCGCCGGGCTCCATGGTCGGCTTGGTGCGGGTGATGTTGATGACGCCGCCGATCGTGTTGGCGCCGAACAGCGTGCCCTGCGGCCCGCGCAGCACTTCGATCTGGGCGATGTCGAAGGCGTCTTGGAGCTGGCCGGTATTGGTGCCGATGGTCACGCCGTCCACGACGACGCCCACGGTGGGCGTCTGGGACTTTTCGATATCGGCATAAGTCAGGCCGCGGATCGAGATATTGGCCGCCTGCGCGCCCGAATTCTGCTGGGTGATGAGCAGGCCGGGCGCCGTGCCTTGCAGGTCGCCGATGTTCACGGCGGCCTTGTTCTCCAGCATGGCGGTGTTGATGGCGGTGATCGCGACCGGCGTCGATTGCAGCGTTTCCGAGCGTCGACGGGCGGTGACGATGATTTCGGTGTTGTCGATACTGGCCTGTTGCGGGGCCGGGGCTGGAGCCGGCGGTTCGGTCACCGATGTGTCCTGCGCGTGGACCGGAGACGTGATGCAAGTGAGCGCGCTTGTCGAAAGTGCGACAAGCCACGCTCCGCGACGACGTGCGGATGCCATGGTTTCCTCCCTCTCCCCGACTATTCGTATAGCCTGCTTTACTGCGTCACTATGCTACGAAATCGAGTGATAGCCGAACTGACAATTTGCACAGGTGCGACGGAGGTTGAGGCAGGGTGGCATGTCGGAGAAACACTGCGGCATGACTGAAGACCTACAGGAGAACCCGCAGAAGACGCGCCCTGATGGAAAGAGCCTCGCTTTCGGCTTTATCTTCGTCACCCTGAACTTGTTTCAGGGTCCATTTCGCCGCCGACGCTGATTTCTGCCGGGAAAAGGCCGACTTGTCCGCTTGCGAACCGGCCCTCGGGTTGAGCCGAACCATGGACCCTGAAACAAGTTCAGGGTGACGGTGTGCAACCGGGAGTGTCAGCGCGTGAGAACGTGGAGCGGGCTGTCCCGCTGGCGAACTCACGGATAAAAAAGGCGGCGGTTCTCGGGGGAGAACCGCCGCGAAGGACCGTCAGGAGGTACGGTCGGAGATTAGAACTGCACCCGCTTGGTGTAGCCGCCGTCGACGACGACATTGGTGCCGGTGGTGTAGGAGGAGGCCCGGCTGGCGAGGAAGACGATCGTTCGCGCCACCTCCTCCGGCCCGCCCCAGCGGCCGAGCGCGAAGGCGGCTTCGGTTGCCTGGTAGAGTTCGGGCATGGCCTGGCTGATGGCTTCCCAATTGCCGCCGGGGAACTTGATCGGTCCCGGCGAGACGCAGTTCACCCGGATGCCCAGTGGCCCCACCATCTGGCTGAGCTGGCCCGAATAGGCGATCAGCGCGGCCTTCATGGCGTTGAACGCCTGCGGCACGATGAAAGTCTCGGTCCCGGCGGTGGAGGCCATGATGACGATGGCGCCGTCTCCGGATTTTTCGAGGTGCGGCTGCAACGTCTCGCAGCCGAGCACGGTGCCCTTGATGTCGGCGGCGAAGCAGGCTTCCCAGTCGCCCGTGGCGCCCGAGCCCGAGGCGCTGGCGCCGGGAACGAAGATATCGCAGCCGCCCAGGCGCTCGGCGGCGGATTTCAGCCACTCGACGTAAGCGCCGTGGTCCAGCATGTCGAGCGCTTCGCCGATCGCCTTGCCGCCGTGGCGCGCCAGCGAGTCGACCGTCTCGGCGACTTGTTCGGCATTGCGCGAGAAGAACGCGATGTCGCAGCCTTCTGCGGCGAAGACTTCCAGCGCGGCGCGGCCGATGCCGCGGCTGCCGCCGGTGAGAATGACTTTTTTGCCCTTCAGTCCAAGATCCATGGCTGCCTGTTCCTCTACCTTCGCGCGTTGTTCTCTGCGCCGGTTGTCGCCGCTCGCAGGCCTGGGGGCCACTCCTATTTTGGTCAGGAACGGGCCTCGTCCATGGCGTGGTAGGCCATCGGCATAAGGCACGGGAGAGAACGATGGGACGACTGCAAGGCAAGCGCGCCGTGATTCTGGGCGCGAGCAGCGTGGACAATATGGGCCAGCACATCGCCCGGCGCTTTCTGGCGGAAGGCGCCAGCGTGCTCGTTTCCGGGCGCAAGGAGGCGGTTCTAGAGGACTTCGCCGCGCAGAGCGGCTGCCAATGGCATCCTTGCGACCTGACCGACGAGCAGAGCGTGGACGCTCTGGCGGAGACGGCGGCTGCGAAGCTGGGCGGCATCGACATTGCGGTCAACGCCACCGGATGGGGGCTGTTGACGCCGTTCCTCGACACCACGCACGAGGAGTTGATGGCGATGACCATGCTCCAGTATGTGGGGCCGTTCCATTTTCTTCAGTCGATGCTGCGCCGCATGGCGCGCAGTCATGGCGGCACGGGCGGATCGATCATCCAGATCAGCTCCGCCACGGCGACGATCATGCTCGACGATCACGCCGCCTACATGGGCACCAAGGCCGGTACCGATCATGTGATCCGCTGCGTGGCCAACGAGTTCGGGCGCGAGGGCGTGCGCGCCAACTCCATCTCGCCGGGGCTGACCGACACGCCGATGACGGCGGACGCCAGGCAGGTGCCGGGGCTGTTCGATGCTTTTCTGGCCGGTTACCCGTTGGGCCGTATCGGCACGTCGGACGATATCGCCGCCGCCGCCGTCTGGCTCGCAAGTGACGAGTGCTTCATGACCGGAGAAAATCTTCAGGTGAACGGCGGTCTCACGTTGCGGCGCAATCCGATGAAGAGCGAGATCGACGCGGCGGTGGCGGCGGCAGGGTAATGCGATGGGAAAGGGGATACGTCGTCCCGGACTTGATCCGGGACCGCTGGCAGTTCTTTAGGCGATAGCTTGCGTGAGAGCACCTTGCCGTGAGGTGGGCCGTTCACGGCCAGCGGTCCCGGATCAAGTCCGGGACGACGTGAGCGCTCTCGCATCCTCGCGCAGCAGATCCTTGCGCACTTTGCCCGAGGCGGTGCGGGGAAAATCCTCGCGGAACTCGAAGCGCTCCGGGATCTTCTGGCGCGCCAACCCGCTCGCCGCTACATGCGCGCCAAGGTCTTCCCCTGAGACGGCGCCATCCGCGATGACATAGGCGCAGACCCCTTCGCCCAGCCGCGCATGCGGCATGGCGACGACGGCCGCCTCTCGCACCATTGCGTGGCTATGCAGCACGTCCTCGATCTCCTTGGCGGAGATGTTCTCGCCGCCCCGGATGATGAGATCCTTCTTCCGCCCGGTCACCGTGATCGCCCCTTCGGCCGAGCGCACGCCGAGGTCGCCGGTGCGGAAGAAGCCGCCCGCCGTGATCGCCTCGGCGGTCTGCGCCGCGTCCGCATAGCCCAGCAACATGCCCGGCCCGCGGGCGAGGATCTCCCCTTCCTGCCCGTCCGGCACCTCGCGGTCCTCGGTATCGACGATCCGCACCTCGTAATCGACCACTTCGCCGTCGGTGGCGGCGGCAAGCGACGCGTTGCGTGGCCAGCCGAAAGTGACGAGGGGCACTTCCGAAGCGCCGAAGACGCGAAACGCGCGGCATTGGGCGAAGGCCGCATTGGCCGCAGGGATGAGGTCCGCCGGAACCGCCGCGCCGCCGCAGGCGAAGAAGCGGAACGAGGGCAGCGGATTGCCCGCCTTGCGCGCGGCGGCGGCCAGCTCCACCAGGAACGGCGTGGCCGCGACGGTGCCGACCAGCCCATGCCGCTCGATCAGCGCCAGCGCCTCGTCGGCATTCCAGCTTTCCATCAGCACTGTGCGCGTGCCGCAGACGAAGGGCGCCTCCAATCCGTTGGCATAGCCGGAGACATGGGTGACGGGCGAGGGCATCAGCGTCGCCTCACCGGCTCCAAGGCCCCAGTGCCGGGCACTTTCGCGCAGGATTCGGGCGATCGAGACGTGGCTGTGGAGCACGCCCTTGGGCCTGCCGGTGGTGCCGGAGGTGTAGAGCACCATCTTCACGCCCATCGGATCGACCCGAGGGCGGGAAAAGCGCGCGCCCCGTCCTTCGCCAACGAGGGCGGCATAATCGTTGTCGCCTTCTCCGCGCACCGTGAAGACGTGGCGCAGGCCGGGCAGGTCGGCGGAGATTCGCGCGGCCATGGCGGCATAGTCGAACGACCGGAACGCGCCCGGCACGAACAGCGCGGCGGCGCGGCAATCGGCCAGCATCTGCGTCACCTCGTGGTCGCGGTAGATCGGCACGATCGGATTGACGATGAGGCCGGACATCGCGGCGGCCAGATTGATGACCATCGCCTCGCGCCAGTTCGGCACCTGGAAGGCCAGCACGTCGCCGGGCCGCAGTCCGCGCGCATGGAGGGCGGCGCAAAGCGCCTCGGCATCGGCCAGGGCCTGCGCGCGCGTGACCGCTACGGCGCCGTCGATCAAAGCCACGAAATCCGGATCGGCCCCGGCCTGTGCCTCGGCCTGTTGCGCTATGGTGCGCTCGTCCCACAGGCCGCTTCCGACATAGGCGGCAATGTGCGGCGGGGGCGTTTCTAGCCATGCCCAGGGGCTGTCGTTCCTCTCCATCATCGCCGATGACTGCCCCTGCCGATGATCGCGGCCAACTGGCCAAAGTGCCAAGCGGCCCGACGCGATTTTCCGTGACCTATCACCTTGCGCAGGTTGCCGCCACCGGCGCGGGGGCACAGGATCGGCAGCGATAACGATGCGGGAGAGGACCGAGTGGACCGCGTGCAGCAAATTGGCGACGTCGCCGAGATCATGCTCGATTACGTCGAGAACAGGAAGACTTTCCAGACGGACCGAACCTTCACGGTCCCCACGGCCAGCTATACCGACAAGGATCAGTTCAACGCCGAAATGGAGCTGGTGTTCAAGCGCGTGCCGCTGATGCTGGCCTTCACGGCGGAAATGCCCAACCCCGGCGATTACAAGGCAATGGAGGCGGTCGGCCTGCCGGTGCTGATCACGCGGGACAAGCAGCGGCAGGTCCGCGCCTTCCTCAACGTCTGCTCGCATCGCGGCGCGCCGGTCGCGGCAGAGGGACATGGCAACTGCGCGCGCTTCACCTGCAAATATCACGCCTGGACTTACGCGGCGGACGGCCGCCTGCTCGGCATTTCCGAGGCAAGCACCTTCGGACAGGTGGACAAGGCCGAGATGGGCCTGCGCCAGCTTCCCTGCGAAGAGCGCGCCGGCATGATCTTCGTGTGCCTCACGCCCAATGCGCCGATGGACCTGGACCATCATTTCCGGGGCTTCCTGGAGGACTTCGAAGCGCTAGACTTCGCGGACTGGACCTACCTCGGCAACCGCACGATAGAGGGCGCGAACTGGAAGATCGCCTTCGACGGCTATCTGGAAGGCTATCACTTCCAGTCGCTCCATCCCGAAACGATCTTTCCGCGCACCCCGTCCAACTGCACGCATTACGAAGGCTTCGGCCCGAACATCCGCATCGGCTTTCCCCAGCACTCGATCGCCGAGCAGTTGAAGGACGTGCCGAGAGAGGATTGGGGGCTGAAGGAAAACTACGGCTACGATTTCGTGCGGATTTTCTTCCCCAACGTCTCGATCTTCATCGCGCCGGAGATCACCCAGATCGCGCAGCTGTTTCCGGGGCCGACGCCCGATCGCAATCGCACCGTGCTGAACTATCTGCGACGGGCTCCGGTGCGCGACGAGGCCGACCGCGAGGCGGCGGAAGCGGCGATGAACTTCTTTCGCGACGTGACCTACCAGGAGGACTACGTGATCGGGCTGGAAATCCAGAAAGGCCTGGAATCCGGGGCGCACGATGAGCTTACCTTCGGCCGTAACGAGAGGGGCAACCAGTATTTCCACGAATGGCTGAACTGGTACCTGCAGGACGACGCCTCCCTGCCCGAACCGCGCATGTAGAGCGGGCGGGAAGGATGGGGCGCAAGCTCTCGCTCGCTTCGGGGGTGCTGCCCGATTTCGGCGCGGTGGACGTGGTGGAAGCCGGCGCGGCGACGGGGTTCGATGCGGTCGGCCTCTGGATCGACCCGGCGGAATGGACGCCCCGGTCCACGCGTGAAGCCCGCGCGGCGCTGGCGCGCACCGGGATGCCGGTGCTGGACGTCGAAGTGGTCTGGATCAAGCCGGATTCCATGCTCGACGATCATCGCAAGGTGATCGATGTGGGCGCCGAGCTGGGCGCGGGGAACGTCCTGTGTGTATCCTCCGATCCCGATCCGGGCGCGACCGCCGACAAACTCTCAGCGCTCTGCCGCCATGCCGAAGGCGCGGGGATGCGGGTGGCGCTGGAGTTCGGCATCTTCACCGAAGTGCGGAACCTGGCGCAGGCGCTTGCCGTGATCCGGCGCGTGGACCATCCGCTGGCAGCGGTGCTAGTCGATCCGATCCATGTCGACCGCTCTGGCACGATGGTGGCCGAAGCGGCGGCGATCGACCCGGCGCTCTTGCCTTACGCCCAGTTCTGCGACGCACGGGCGGCACGCCCCGACCCCGCCGATTTCGCCGCCGTGATTGTCGACGCGGTCGACTTGCGCGAGCAATGCGGCGCGGGAGCGTTGCCGCTCGCCGCCCTGCTGGAGGCCCTGCCCCCCGATATTCCGCTCTCGATCGAACTGCGCTCCGCCGCGCTGCGCAAGGGGTTTGCGGATCCGGTCTTACGCGCCAAGGCCGTTCTCGATGCCACGCGCGGATGGCTGGACAGGCTGGCGTGAAAACATTTCAGGAAGGAAAGCCGTCGAAGGCCGGGAAGTCGTCGCAGATGGTGTCCCAATCGGCCTTCGAACCGGCGAAGATATGCGCACTTGGCCGGATCGTGGGACTATCCAGCAAGGTGCCGAGCGTTACGTGAACGTAGCGCTGCTCGCGCACGAGCGAGAACAGCAGCGATCCGCACCGGGAACAGCGGCCGTCGTAGGTATCGTCGTCTCCATATCTGAGCAGGCGTTCGGGCGCGTGGAGCCGCAGGGCTTCGGTGGCTATTCCCGCGAAAGGCTTCGAAGCCGCGCCGGTCGCGCGCCGGCACTGCGAGCAGTGGCAGATGAAGGCATAGGCGAAGGTGTCCTCGACCTCATAGGTGCAATCGCCGCACAGGCACGAGCCGCGCAGAATCCTTGTAGTCACCGCGCTACCACGCGTGGGGCTCGCCGTTCCACTTGTAGAAGCCGCCCGACATCTCCGGCGTCAGGTTTTCGGCCAAGGCGGCGATGCCCTCTGCGCTTTCCTGGGGGGTGAGATCGGCCTGCGGCCCTCCCATGTCGGTCTGGACCCAGCCGGGATGGACGCTCACGGCGATCATACCGCGATCCTTGGTGCCCAGCGCCACCGAAAGCATCAGCCGGTGCAAGGCGGCCTTGGAGGCGGAATAGGCTTCGTAGCCGGCATAGGGCCATGTCGAAGCGCCGACCTGGCTGCCCACGCTGACCACTTTCGCGCCCGGTTTGAGGCGCGGCAGGAAGGCCTGGAACACCCGCATCGGGCCATTGACGTTGACGTTGAACACATCGAGCCAGGCATCGAAGTCGGCATGTTCCAGCTCCGAACTGGTGCTGCCCGAAACGCCCGCGACGTTGTAGAGCACGTCGATAGGATCGCTGCCAGTATCCGCCACGCCGGCCTTGACCGAGGCATCGTCGGCCACGTCCAAGGCGTGAAGCGAGACGAGGCCGTCCGATCCGGCGGCGACCTCCTTCAGCGCCGAGGCACTGTCCGGATCGCGCAACAGGGCCAGCACGCGGTCTCCTTTCGCGCGGTGCAGCTTGACGAGTTCCAGCGCGATGCCGCGACCCGCTCCGGTGATTGCTACATTCGCCATGGAGTTTCCTTTTTTCCAGCTGTCTGCCGGGTCAGCGTTCGTAGCCGAGCCTATCAAAGCCTTTCAAGAGCCTGACCTCTCCATTCGATCAGGGCCAGTTCGCCCTCAGTTGCCTGGAAACCGATAGCGTAGTTGCGCGGTCGCGCCCGGCGACACGGTGGGGGACCAGGTGGCGACGCCGTCCACCTGCTCCAGTTTTTCGCCCACACCCTCGATCTTCTGTCCTGCCGAACCGATAGGCACGTCGATGGAGATCGGGAAGCCGTTGGCGTTGGAGACCGTCAGTGTCGCCTCCTGCCCGGTGCCGCGTTGCTGGGATACCGTCACTTGCGCGCTGGTGCCTGCGGCGAGGCGGAACGTCTCTCCTTCCGCGCGGTCCGGCATCGCGCCGAGGCCGACGAGGCGGCGCTCGCCTCCGGCTTCTGCCGCATAGAGCGCGGTGCTTCCGGCGGGGAGGGCGAGGCCCAGCCCTGCTTCCTGCTTGTTCCGCAGCACCAGCACGACGGCGCTTGGCGCGGCTTCGAGTGCCTGGCCTGGATAGACGGCGCGGCGGTAGCGGCGTTCGAACGGCACCTGGCTCCGGGAGAGAAGCGCCACCTGCTTCTGTCCCTTGGGGTTCACCGTTATGCGTTCCGGCACGCGGTAGAGCTTGAGATCGCCCAGATCCTCGGGCGATCTCAAGCTCTACCGCGTGCCGGAACGCATAAC
>NZ_JBJDRF010000067.1:0-23540 GCF_044987305.1 Novosphingobium sp. ZW T3_23 | reverse complement strand
CTAAACGTATGGTTACGTAAGGACATGTTAAGGTAACGACTATCTACTGCCACCCCGAGCCCTGAAGCCCCGGGAGCAGGCGCCGTCGCCCACATGTCCCTTCATCTAAAACCTACAATGTCAAAGATCCGCCAGACAAAAAACCCGGACAACCAGCAATCCCCGCTTCTTGCGATTGGGGAGCATGTTGCCCGTAATGTCTTGGCGACCGCACCAGAACCGTGTGGTCCGCTGCGGTGAGAGGCCCTCTAAGTCCCACCCACGATTCGGTCAACACGCTAATTTCAAAAAAACGACATTTTCGAAAAAATGGCGGTTTCCAGCGAGTTTGACCTTCACGCCGAACAGATATGGGGGCGAAACTCGGTTTATCAAGTTCCTGCCGCCACGCTCCCTTGCGGCCTGCGCATTGCGGAAGAGCGAGACACCGCCTCACGCTTTCTTTACCAGCCTGCCTTAGGGCCGAACGGAAAGGCGCTTCCTTGACGAACGCCCGAACGGAGACCTGAAGACGTCATGCCGAAGCCGGCGATCAGCGTTGCCATGAGCGTCAACAATGGCGAGCGTTTCCTGCCGCTCGCCATCGAGAGCGTGCTTGCGCAGAGCTTCACCGATTTCGAACTGCTGATCGTCGACGATGGGTCGAGCGACGGGTCGGCAGAGATCATCCGGCGCTATGCCGCATCGGATGCACGCATACGTCCCATCATTCGCGAGAATCGCGGATTGATCGCCAGCCTCAACGAACTGCTCGTGGAGGCTCAGGCCCCGCTGGTGGCGCGCATGGATGCCGACGATATCTGTCGCCCCGAACGCTTCGCCCGTCAGGTGGAGTTCCTGATGCAAAAGCCCGATTACGGCGTGGTCGGCACCTGGAGCGAGGATATCGGCGAACACGGCGAGGCGCTGGTCCGCAGCGGCGCCGATCATCCGCTCACGCATGAGGACATGATCGCCGCCATAGAGAACGGCGAGCAACTGATCTGCCACCCGGCCGTCATGTTCCGCCGCGAGGTGGTCCTGGCCGTTGGCGGCTATCACGCCGCGTTCCGTCATTGCGAAGACCTGGACCTCTGGCTGCGCCTGTCGAGCGTCACGCGGATGGGCAATATTCCCGAGCGACTTCTTCGCTATCGCCGCTATCCCGACCAGGTCTCCGCCCGCCATTCGACGGAGCAGCAGATCGGCTCCGTGATTGCGCGCCTCGCCTGGGAAGAGCGGCGCGACGGAAAGCCCGATCCTACCGAGAACCTCGCGCGGCTGCCCTCGATCGACGCGCTGGATGCCCTGTTCGACCGCCCCGGCGTTTCCCGCGCCGCGCGCGAAACGATCGCGCTGGGCCTGCGCTGGTCCCCTGCCGCCATGCGCGACGGCGGCTTCGACATCCTGCTCGACCATGTTCGTAACGGCGGACGCCGCGAGGGACTATGGCGGACGGTGGCCCGGCTCGTGCGCTTCGGGGAGCCAGCGCGCGCGCTGCGTCTTGCCGCCGCCCTGGCGCGGAACTGACCGGGATGTCGATACGCCGCGCCGCGCTCTGGTCGCTCGCCGCGCAATACGCCACCTTCACCATTCAATTCGCCGCGAGCGTCGTCATTTCGCGGCTGTTCCTGCTGCCGGCCGATGTCGGGCTGTTCTCGATCGCCCTCGCCGCCGCCATGCTGGTCTCGATCTTCCAGGATCTGGGGATCACCCGCTTCATCTCGGGCCAGCCGGAGATGAGCCCGGCGGCGCTGCCCCACTATGCCGCCGTCGCCGTGACGATCGGGTGGAGCGTGGCGGCCATCGTCGCCCTGGCGGCGCCGTTCGTGGCACACTTCTATGCCCAGCCCGCCATCGCCCCGCTGCTCTGGCTGATCGCAGCCTCCTACCTCATCACGCCTTACTCCACCGTTCCGGCCGCCCTGCTGGTGCGCGAGATGGACTTCCGCACCCTGTTCCAGGTCAACGCCGGAAGCGCGCTGGCGGGGAACGGAACGGCAATAGCGCTGGCCGCCTGCGGCTTCGGAGCGTCATCGCTTGCCTGGGGCGTGCTGGCCACCGCCGTGGCGCGCGCTGCCATCGCCAATCTTCACCGGCCGGTGCGTCCGCGCCTGCCGAAGGATACCGGATCGGTGCGGCCGATGCTGGGCTTCAGCTCGATGTCCTTCGTGCTGAGCGCCAGCGCGGCGATCGGCCACCGATCGCAGGACCTGATCGTCGGCCGCGTGCTCGGCATCGCGGCGACCGGCCTGTTCAGCCGAGCCAGTGCCTTGGCCGGGCAGTTGACCTCGCTGGTGACCGGGGCGATCGGCAGCGTGTTCTATTCGGCCTTCGCCCGCAAGCGCGACGCCGGGGAACCGCTGGCAGAGCCCTATCTCCACCTCGTCGCCTGCTATACCGCGCTGAACTGGGCGGCGATGATCGGTCTTGCACTCGCCGCCGAGCCGCTGGTCATGCTGCTCTACGGCCCTAACTGGATGGGCTCCGCCTCCTTGCTGCGCTGGACGGCGCTGGGCGAGATATTCTTCGTCGCCATCCCCTTGCAGATGGACGTACCCCTGCTGCTCGGCCAGATCCGGCGGCTCGTCTGGGTGAACTTGCTGGACACCTGCGCCGCCGTGGCGATCCTAACCGCCGGGTGCTTCATCAGCCTGGAGGCGGCGGGGATCAGCCGCATGGTCTATGGCTTCGTCTGGTGGGTGATCTACGCGATCTATCTGGGCCGGCTGATCGGGTTCCGCTTCGGCGCCTTGATGACCGTCTATGCGCGCAGCGGCCTCTGTGCGCTGGCGGCCGGGGTGCCGCTGATGATCGCGCGCTGGCAGGGTGTCGAGCTGGGGCTGATCGCCCTGCTGGTGCTGAGCGCCGCGGGCGTGCTCGTGTGGCTGGCTGCGCTGGCCGCTACGCGCCATCCCGCCTGGCGGGAAGTGCGGATGATGGCCGAGGCACTCTCGCGCCCGATCCTGTCGCGGCGCGCGGGCTGATCCGTCATGCGGATGGCCTACCTGCTGCTGGCCCACGATGCGCCCGAACAGCTCGAGCGTCTGGTCGAAACCCTGCTCGCCGAAAGCACCGAGGATTTCGCGGTGATCCATGCCGACCGCCGCTCGGCGCTCTGGCACGCCTTGCGCAGGCGCCTGCCCGGATCTTGCGGTCGGGTCCATCTTGTGCCCGATCCGATGGCCGTTCGCTGGGGGCACTGGAGCCAGGTCGCGGCCACCGGAAAGCTGGTGCGAGAGGCCGTCCGCCTCGGCTGCGACCATGCCCATCTCCTCAGCGGCGCCGACTGGCCGGTGGCTTCGCGAACCGAACTGGCCCGCGCATTGGGCAAAGGCCTCTGCCATATCGAGGTCCGGCCGGGTCACATGGCCGAACGCATGCAGACCTATCGCTTCGACACGCGCTGGCTGCGGCTCGATCCCGCGAGGGACAAGCTAGCCTATGCGGCAATCTGGGAACTGCGCCGCCTCGCGCGGTGGCTGGACCGGGCGCGCCATCGGTTTCGGCGCGAACGCAGGCAACCGTTCGGCGCATGGGCCTATGGCTCGCAATGGTGGTCCCTACCCGCCGACGCGCTCGCGCTGCTGGCGCGCGAGCTGCCGCCGCTGCTGCGGAGCGGGCGACTGAAAGGGACGCTATGCTGTGACGAGCATGTGGTACCGACCCTGATCGCGCGCCATTTCCCGGACCGGATCGCCGGAAACCGCCGCTTCGTGCAGTTCCCTGGCGGCGCATCCAGCCCGCGCCTGCTGGACGCCCACGATCTTCCAGAAATCGCGGCGAGCGACGCCTGGTTCATGCGCAAGGTCTCGCTCACGCATGATCCGTTTTTCCTGGCTCTTCCCGAACGTCAGGCTGGCCCGGATCGGGACGAGCCCGAGACGGAAACGTTGGTATAGCGCGGGGCGCGGTGGTATGATCGGCGCTGCGACACCTGCAACATAGCGGTGCGCAGGAGAGAACGATGCCAGGAGCAGCCCTAGGGCTGACGCTCGTCTTCGCCGAACTGGCGATACTGGGCGCCCAGCCTGCACCCTCGCAGTCACTACCCCCGCGGTCACTGCCGACCCCGGACCAGCACTTGCCTGCTCCGCCGGAAACCGCGCAACCGGGCGTCCCGCAACCCGTGCCGTTCGCGGTGCAGTTGCCCTCGTCTGCGCATCACTTCGAGACCGAGATGGACGCCCCGATCCAGGGCCAGGCCGACGACGACGACCGCATGACGGTGGCCGTGGGCATCGAGGGACGCGGCCCCTATCGCTTCCTGATCGACACCGGATCGCAGACGACCGTGGTTTCCTCCAGCCTTGCGGGAACGCTGGGATTGACGCAGGGGCCGATGGTGCGGGTGATCAGCATGGGCGGCATGAGCAACGTCTCGACGGCGCGACTGGACTCGCTCGACATCGGGCTGAAATCCTACTCGGGCCTCACCGTACCGGTGCTCGAACGCCACCATATCGGCGCGGATGGCATCGTCGGTACCGACAGCCTGCAGGACCAGCGCGTGGTGCTGGACTTCACGAAGAACACCATCGCCATCGGCGACGCGCAAAGTCTGGGCGGCAGCAACGGCTACGAAATCATCGTTCGCGCCCGCAAGAAAGCCGGGCGGCTGATCATGACCAATGCCATGATCGACGGCATTCGCACCGATGTGGTGATAGACACCGGGGCCAGCTCCACGATCGGCAACCTCGCCCTGCAACGCGCGATGCGGGAGAGAGCCGCCGGCCAAACCACCCTGCTTTCGGTCACCGGGCACGAATTGCCTGCCGGGCTGGGCTACGCCAGGAAGCTCCAGATCGACGACATCAACGTCTCCAACGTCCTTATCGCCTTTGCCGACGCGCCGGCCTTCAAGGAACTGAACTTGCGCAGGCGTCCCGCGATCTTCCTCGGCATGCGGGAGATGCGGGTGTTCAAGCGCATCGCCATCGATTTCGGCACGCGGCGCATCCTGTTCGACATGCCTAAGTGAGGCGCGCTTCGCCCTCGCCAGGGGCGGTCATGACGCGGCGTGATTGTCTATCGCTTCGATCGCCCTAAATAGCGCCGATGCCACCAGATACCGCCGTCAACGATTCGCGCGCCCGCCACGATGGCTGGCGCACCCTCCTGCGCTTCATGCCGTACCTCTGGCCCGTGGGAAATCCGGCGCTGCGCTGGCGGATCGTCTGGGCGTGCCTGTTCATCCTGCTCTCCACTGCCACCCAGCTTGCCCTGCCCTACCTGATGAAGTGGGCCGTGGACCTCATGGGCGCCACCGGCCCGAAGCTGGTGCAGCTGGCGATGCTGATGGTGCTGGGCTACGCGGCGGGCCGCCTGATCCAGACCGCGTTCGACAACATCCGCAACATCGTGTTCGAGCGCGTGGGGCAGGATGCCACGCGCGAACTGGCGGAAAACGTCTTCGGCCAGCTTCACCGCCTGTCGCTGCGCTTCCACCTCGCCCGCCGCACCGGCGAAGTGACCAAGACGATCGAGCGCGGCACCAAGAGCATCGACACGATGCTCTACTTCATGCTGTTCAACATCGCGCCGACGATCCTGCAACTCGTGGTCGTGGCGGTGATCTTCTACCTCAATTTCGGCCCCGGCCTCGTCATCGCGACGGCCGTGGCCATCGCCGCCTATATCTGGGTGACGCGCGCCATCACCGAATGGCGCACCAAGCTGCGCGAGCAGATGAACCGGCTCGACGGGCAAGCACTATCCCGCGCCGTGGACTCGCTGCTCAATTACGAAACGGTGAAGTATTTCTCGGCCGAGCACCGCGAGCAGGAGCGCTACGCCCAGGCGACGCGGGCCTATGCGGTGGCCGCCGTAAAGAGCGAGAACTCGCTGGGCCTACTCAACATCGCGCAAGGGCTGGTGGTGAACCTGCTGATGGCCGGCGCGCTCGGCTATACCGTGTGGGGCTGGTACAAGGGGCAATATACGGCGGGCCAGCTGGTCTTCGTGCAGACCTACCTCACCCAGCTGTTCCGTCCGCTCGACATGCTGGGCATGGTCTATCGCACGATCCGGCAGGGCCTGATCGACATGGCGGAAATGTTCCGCCTGCTCGACGAGCCGCAGGAAGTATCCGACCGACCCGGCGCGCCCGCACTGATCGTCCGGCGCCCGTCGATCGTGTTCGACAACGTGGTGTTCGGCTATGAACCCGACCGGCGCATCCTCAAGGGCCTGTCGTTCGAGGTTCCGGCCGGGCAGAACTTCGCCATCGTCGGTCCCTCGGGCGCGGGCAAGTCCACGCTCGCGCGGCTGCTGTTCCGTTTCTACGATCCGCAGGAAGGCCGCATCCTCATCGACGGGCAGGACATCGCCGGGGTGTCCCAGGCGTCCCTGCGCGCCGCGATCGGCATCGTTCCGCAGGATTCGGTGCTGTTCAACGACACCATCGGCTACAACATCGGCTATGGCCGCGACGACGCAACGCAGGCCGACATCGAATCCGCCGCGCGCGGTGCCGCGCTGATGGGCCTGATCGACCGCCTGCCGCAGGGTTTCGCCACGGAAGTGGGCGAACGCGGCCTCAAGCTTTCGGGCGGCGAGAAACAGCGCGTGGCGATTGCCCGCACGCTGGTGAAGAATCCGCCGATCCTGCTCCTCGACGAGGCCACTTCCGCTCTCGACACCCGCACCGAGCAGGACATCCTGGCGACGCTCCACCGCGTCTCGGAAAATCGCACAAGCCTATCGATCGCGCATCGCCTGTCCACGATCGCCGATTCGGACCGGATCCTGGTGCTGAACGACGGCCAGCTCTCGGAAAGCGGCACCCATGGCGAGCTGCTGCGGCTGGACGGGCTCTATGCGGAAATGTGGGCGCGACAGGCGGCGGAAGCCGAATCCATGATCGAGGCGGCGCAATAGCTTTTGCCTAGGCCGTAAACTCATAAATGGCACCATCGAGGCGTCCAAATGGCGAACAGCTCGGGCCGAAGCGACCGCCGGGCGGGCTGGTTGCCCGTCCAAGGTCGGTTCGGTTCGAGATGGAAGCCATTTGGGCGTCCTTCGGATTTGACGCAAAATGGCCCATCGCTGCGTCGGCAGGTCTTGAAATATCGACATATTCCTACGCCCTGCCTTCTAGCGCTGAGCCATTTTGCCTCAAACCTCGATGGTGCCATTTATGAGTTTACGGCCTAGTCGGAACTTCGGCGGCGCTTAGGTGTTCCGCAAGGATCGATCGCCTCCTCCGGAGCCCCATGCGCGTGAAACTGCCCCCGATGTCCGCCGTATTCCTGCTCATGGGCGCGCTTGCCCCGATCATCCCCGCCGTCATGATCGCCGGCCCCGTACTGGCGCAACCGGAGCCCGCCGCCCTATCCGTCTCGCCATCGGCGCCGATCGAATCGTTGCAGGCCCTTGAAGTGCATAAGATCACGCGCGCGCATTTCGCCCAAAAGGACTGATCGCGGCCGGATCGAAGCCCGCCGAACCTCCCTGCCCGCTCCCGAATAGCCCCAAGGTCGACCACCGGATTGCCCGTTCGTCCGGATTCGCGGAAACATGGTGCCCGCGAAATCGATCGGCAGGGATGAAATGCTCGCCACCAGCCCTCTCTTCACGCGGCATATGGTACAGCCGGTGCCCTCGCGCGAGCCGGTACCGGTCGGCCTTTTCGTCGGTAATCGCCGCCTCGCCCTGGATGTCCGGAGACCGATGGAGTTCGGTGCGTTGACCCTGCTCTCCCGCCGGGCCTGTTCGCGACGATCGGCGGATCTGGAGGGCCTTGGCCCTCGCGCGATCGCCAAACGGGCGATCGCCCGCTGGAGCAGGCCGATCGAGACCGGCTATTTCCTCGATACCCGTCAGATCGAGCCCAACAACGTCTCGCATTTGTTGATGGACATCATCCCACTGTGCCTCTCGGCCCGTCGCGCATTGGGCAATGTCCCCTGCGTGTTCCGTCCGCTTCAACCCCGCTTCGAAGAGCTGCTGCGCTATTTCGCGATTGAGCCGGTCTGCACCTATCGGCCGGTTTCCGGCGAGAGCCTGAGCTTCCGACTATCGCGCGGGCTGGCGCAGTTCGGTATCGAGGCGCAGTTCGATGCCCCGCTCTACAATTACACCGGCGAGGTCTACGCGGATTGGGTCGCTGCCGGAAAGGGCCAGCGGAAAATCTTCGTCTCCCGCCGTGGCCCGCGCTCCCCGACCAATGCGGCGGAGCTGGATGCCCTGCTGTCGGCACGCGGTTTCGCCACGATCTATCTGGAGGATTTTCCGATCGCGGAACAGATCGCCGCGATGCAGGCGGCAGACCACGTGGTGGCCATCCACGGCGCCGCCCTCGCCTATTTGGCGCTGAAGCACCGGACACGCTCGGTCATCGAAATCATGCCGCCACATGTCTACCACGACCATTTTCCGCTCGGGATCGGGCACAAGGTGGACCGATACGTCCAGCTGATCCCGAACTTCGACGAAGACGTGCAGTTCCAGGGCTGGCCGGCGATCTATCGACACAAGCAGGCCCCTTTCGCCGTCGATCTGCGCCAACTGGAAGCAGCGCTGGACGACGATGCAACGGAAATCGGGCCTGAAAGACACGAACAGGCCGCCATCGCGGCTCAGGCCTAGAGCATTTTCTAATCAGGTGGAATCACCTGATGACTCGCAAAATGCGGCAAACCAGAAACTTAGAGCGGTTGATCCGGTGCAGCCGGATCGGAAATCGCTCTAAGGGGCGACCCGCTCCGTTACGGCCACTCTCACTTCACGACGTCAGCCTCGTGCCAGACGACCGCCTGCGCTGCCTTCATGCAATTTTCGGCCGTGTCCCAGGAAAGCGACGGCGAACCGTAGAGCCGCCAGCCCTGCGCCAGCGCTTCGGACACCCGCTCGCAGAAGGCGCGGTCGTCGGCGCCGGTCAGCAGGCGGTAGATCGGGCGGTCTTCGGGGGTCTGGTACATCTGGCATCTCTCTCGCTGGCGGATGTCAGATGCCTAGTCGCTCCAGCCCCGCTGGCAAGTCCCCCATTTTCTCTCCCCCGTTCGACGAACGGCTGCCAAATCACCCCGGATAGCGTTTGAATTCGGGCAGGGCCGCGATATCCTTCATCCAGCCGATCCGTTCGGCCACCTGAATGTGGGCCTGGGGAGGCAGGGCATCGGGATCGTCGAGCGTGGCGACCTGGATGTCGATCAGGCCGGGCAGATATTCCTCGTTGGCATACCACAGCCCTGTGCCGCAGCGCGGACAGAAGTGGCGCATGGCCGAGCCGCTGGAATTGTAGACCGAGGCTTCGCCTGCGGTAAGCGCGAATTCCGGCGTCTTGAACGCGGCCCAGGCGACGGTCGGTGCACCGGATGATTTGCGGCAATCGGCGCAGTGGCAAAGCGCGACATGCTCCGGGGCACCTTCAACGGCGTAGCGAACGTCACCACACTGGCATCCACCTTCGAGCGTCATAGCGAATCTCCCTCTGATGCGGGGAGGCTAGTCGATCTTCCGGAACATTCAAGGAACAAATTTACGTCGTCCCGGACTCGATCCGGGACCGCTGGCCGAGCCGCGCCTTGCTCGCGAGCAGGCGCCTCAAGATTTGCCAGCGGTCCCGGATCAAGTCCGGGACGACGGGGAATCTGCGACGTTAAAGGATATACTTCGACAGGTCCGCGTTGCCCGCGAGGCCTTCCAGCTTTTCGCGCACATAGGCTTCGTCGATCGTCACGGTCTCGCCCTTGCGGTCCTCGGCCTCGAAGCTGAGTTCCTCCAGCAGCTTTTCCATCACCGTCTGGAGGCGGCGGGCGCCGATGTTCTCGACGGTTTCGTTCACCAGCGCGGCGATGCGGGCGATCTCGCCCACGGCGCCTTCAGTGACCTCCACCGCGACTTCCTCGGTCGCGAGCAGCGCCTTGTACTGCGCCACCAGGTTCGCGCGGGTTTCCGAGAGGATGCGCACGAAGTCGGCTTCCGTGAGGGCCTTCAGTTCGACCCGGATCGGCAGGCGCCCCTGGAGCTCGGGCAGCATATCGCTGGGCTTCGCCACATGGAACGCGCCGCTGGCGATGAAGAGGACGTGGTCGGTCTTCATCGGGCCGTACTTGGTGGCGACGGTGGTGCCTTCGATCAGCGGCAGCAGATCGCGCTGCACGCCTTCACGGCTGACCGAACCGCCGCGCACGTCGGATACGGCGATCTTGTCGATCTCGTCGAGGAAGACGATGCCGTTGGTTTCCGCGTTCGCCAGCGCGGTGCGGGCGACGTCGTCCTGATCCAGGCGCTTTTCCGATTCCTCGTCGACCAGCTTGTCCCAGGCGTCGGGCACCTTCATCTTGCGGCGCGTCAGCTTCTGGCCGCCGAACTTGCCCATGATATCGGACAAGTTGATCATGCCGACCGAGCCGCCCATGCCGGGGATCTCCATCGGCGCCGAAGGGCTGTCCTCGACCTCGATCTCGACTTCCGTCTCGTTCATCGCGTTTTCGGTGATGCGCTGATGGAACGAGGCGCGGGTGGCCTCCGAAGCGCCTTCGCCGACGAGCGCGTTGAGCAGGCGCTCCATCGCCGCCTTGGAAGCAGCCTCGCGCACGGATTCGCGGCGGCGTTCCTTTTCCAGCCGGATCGCTTCCTCCACAAGATCGCGGGCGATCTGCTCCACGTCGCGGCCGACATAGCCGACTTCGGTGAACTTGGTCGCTTCCACCTTCACGAAGGGCGCATCCGCCAGCTTGGCCAGGCGGCGGCTGATCTCGGTCTTG
Organism: Novosphingobium sp. ZW T3_23; assembly: GCF_044987305.1. NCBI lineage: Bacteria > Pseudomonadati > Pseudomonadota > Alphaproteobacteria > Sphingomonadales > Sphingomonadaceae > Novosphingobium > Novosphingobium sp. ZW T3_23. Next base: position 12,846 of record NZ_JBJDRF010000067.1, on the reverse strand, counting down.
CCGCAGCCCGTCGGGCCGATCATGAGGATGTTCTTGGGCGTCACCTCGTCGCGCAGGTCGAGCGAGAGCTTCTGGCGCCGCCAGCGATTGCGCAGGGCAACCGCAACTGCCTTCTTCGCCTCGCTCTGGCCGATGATGTGAGCATCGAGCGCGCGGACGATCGCCTTGGGGGTGAGGTTGTCTTTCATGATGTCGATGATCTCAGATGGTCTCGACCGTGACGCGGTCGTTGGTGAAGACGCAGATGTCGGCGGCGACCGTCATGGCGCGGCGCGCGATATGTTCGGCGTCGGTCTCGTAGCCGTCGATCGCGCGGGCGGCGGCAAGGGCATAGTTCCCGCCCGAGCCGATCGCGGTGATCTGGCTGTCCGGCCCACCCTCGGGCTCAAGCACGTCGCCGTTGCCGGTGAGCACCAGCAGGGTGTCCGCGTCGGCCACGATCATCAGCGCTTCCAGGTTGCGCAGATACTTGTCGGTGCGCCAATCCTTGGCGAGTTCGACGGCGGCGCGCATGAGCTGGCCGCGATGCTGCTCCAGCTTGCGTTCCAGTCGCTCGAACAGGGTGAAGGCATCGGCGGTGGCGCCGGCGAAGCCCGCGATCACCTTTCCGTCACCGATGCGGCGCACCTTGCGCGCATTGGGCTTCATCACCGTATTGCCCATGGAAACCTGTCCGTCACCGGCGATGACGGTCTTGCCGCCCTTCTTGACGCCGATGATGGTCGTACCGTGCCACTGGATCAGGCCGTGGCTAGCCCCGCTATTATCCATGCCGCGGATATATGACCGCGTTCGCGCGGTTCAAGCGGTGAAGGTGCAAGAGGCCCCGCATCCGAAACAACAAAAAACGTCCGCGAAACCGAGGCGGTGTCGCGGACGTTTTTGAACGACGACCCGTGGATCGCGCGATTTTCCCGATCAGCTGCCGTTGGGACCGGGGCCGACCGGGCCGGTTCCGCCACCCGGCATGCCGGCAGCGCCCACGGCGCCGATATTGCCGAACAGGTCTTCCAGCAGGCCGCGATGGCGGCCCAGCGTGGGCGTGGTGTCGCCGTTCGGGCTGATCCGGGCCACCTGTTCCATGCCGCGCTTGTCCACGCCGACGACATTGCCGGCCGGGTCGAACCGCACGCGCAGCACCGTCTGCTCTGACGTCTGCGGACGGCGGAACGGCGGCGTCTTCACGGTCTGCGAGATGTAGTAGTAGTCCTTCTCGCCGAACTGGCTGACGAAGGTCGGGCGGCCGAGCGTCTTTTCCACCGACAGGCGGTTGTCGATGCCGGGCTGCACCGAATCGAGCAACGTCTGATCCACCAGGTAACCGCGATGATCGCGAACCGAAGTGCACCCCGCCGTCAGCGCAGCCAGCGCCAGCGCGATGCCTGCCGCCTTAGCCATGTGACCGTAACTGCGCATTTTCCCACTCCATTCGGGGCCCGGCCCTTCGCCGGGCATTGCCACCAGACGCAGGGCCCATATATCGGCCAGATAACGGCACCGAGCCTTAGAGCCCGCCAGCCCGTCACGCAATGGGCGTTGGGGCAGGTCGATTGAATTGCCGATGAACGAAAGGTCAGACTGCCCCGTGTCCATACTTTCCCGTCTCGTCGGCAAACGCTCCGATCCGCAGGGAACGGTTCGGCCGCTCTGGCACCGCATCGTCGAGATTGCCCGCGAGAAACCGTGGTACGCCGATTTCGGCGTGGCCGACACCGTGGCCGGCCGGTTCGACGCGGTGACGCTGGTCCTGGCCCTCGTCATGCTGCGGATGGAGCGCGTGGAAGCCCTGATCGCCCCGTCCGTTCACCTGACCGAGCTGTTCGTGGACGACATGGACGGCCAGCTTCGCCAGTCCGGTGTCGGCGACCTGGTCGTGGGCAAGCGCATGGGCAAGCTGATGAGCGTCCTCGGCGGGCGCATCGGCGCCCTGCGAGAGGCGCTTCCCTCAGACGACGAGGCACTGGCCGAAGTGCTGGGCCGCAACGTGACGCTGATCGAGGGCGCGGACCCGCTTATCCTTGCCGGGCATGTCCGGGCGCTGGCCCACCAGCTCGATGCCGTTACCGACCATGACCTCCTGAACGCGAGCATTGCGCGATGACCGATATTCCAGCCTACACGCCCGAATTCTCCCGACCGATCGACATCCGCCAGGCCGAGGGCAAGGCCACGCACCGGCTCGACGCCGATGCCGCCGAGCGCGAGGCGCTTTCCGCACGCTTCGGCCTGGTGCGGATCGACCGGCTCGCCGCCGACCTCGAACTGGAGCGCAAGGACCGCAAGGTCGAGGCGCGCGGCCGGATCAGGGCCGATTACGTCCAGGCCTGCGCCGTCTCGGCCGAGGATATCGCCATCTCGCTGGACGAGCCGGTGTTCTTCCGGTTCGTGCCCGAAGCCGGCGACCATACGCCTGACGAGGAAATCGAACTCGATTCGGACGATTGCGACGAGATCGAGTATCACGGCACCCATATCGATCTTGGCGAGGCCGTGGCGCAGAGCCTTGCCCTAACGATCGATCCGTTCCTGACCGGCCCCGAAGCGGACAACGCCCGCAAGGCCGCCGGGATCGGCACGCCCGAAGACAGCAGCCCGTTTGCGGCGCTCAAGGGGCTGGGTCTGAAAAAATAGGCCCGTCGCCGGGCAGGTTATTCCAGCCGGGCAGAGGAACGCCTTGATTGCCGGGGCGTTTCGCCGCAAGCGAAGCGCTCCCGTTGCGTTCATCTTCCTGGCAGGCCCATGCATTCACCGTTTCAGCAGGCACCGTTTCAGCAGACCGGGCCTGCCAAGCAGACCTTCGGCAGCGATATCGCGCGGACGCGCATGAAGCCCGGCCTCGATCCCAAGACCACGTTCGGCCTGGCCGTGGCGATCCTGTTCTTCCTGGCCAGCGGCACGGTGGCCTACCTGAACGTCCGCGTTTTGCGGGACGATACCGCGAAGATCGTCCACTCCCACGAAGTGATCGTGGCGCTGAACGGGCTACTTTCGGCAGTGCAGGATGCCGAGACGGGCCAGCGCGGCTTCCTGCTGACCGGACGGGAAGGCTATCTCGATCCCTATCGCAGCGCCTTGACGGAAGTCGGCGGCCAGCTCGACCGGATCGGGAAACTGACCAGCGACAATCCCGATCAGCAAAGGCGGCTCCAGCCGCTGCGCCGTCATATCGACGCCAAGCTGGCCGAACTGCGGGAAACGATCGTCGCGCGCCAGAACGGCGGCCTGGAAGCGGCGCTGCTGCTGGTCGCCTCGGATCGCGGCAAAGTGGAAATGGACGCGATCCGCAGCCAGCTCGCCCTGATGCAGCAGGAAGAGGCACGCCTGCGGCAAGAGCGGCTGGCGGAAATGGAGCAGGCCTACAAGTCGGCCTGGGCCAGCGGCATCGCCTCCTGCCTGCTGGGCATCGCCCTGACCCTGGTGATCGGCTTCCTGATGCGGCGGGCGGCCATCGCCGCCGGACATCGCGAATGGCTCCAGGCGGGCCAGGTCGCCCTTGCCTCGGCCGTACTGGGAGACCAGCCGGTGGAGCAGCTTGGCGAGAACATGCTGGCCTTCCTGGTGAAGTTCGTGGGTGCCCAGGCGGGCGCGGTGTTCTCGGGAGACGGGCACCACTTCCGCCGCGTCGCCGCCTACGGCGTTCCCGCCGATGCCGGGATCGTGGAGCGTTTCTCGATGCGCGAAGGCCTGCTCGGCCAGGTCGCGGCGGACGGGGCGCCGGTGCTGCTGGCCGACATTCCCGACAGCTACCTGACCATCGGCTCGACATTCGGCAGCGACAAGCCGCGCCACCTGCTGATCGCGCCCGCCGTGGCCGACCGCACGGTGCACGGCGTGATCGAACTCGGGTTTCTCCAGCCGGTGGACGAGCACGTCCTGGCCTTCCTGGCCGAAATCTCGAACGCGGCGGGCGTCGCCCTGCGCTCGGCCCGCTATCGCGCCGAATTGCAGCACCATGCCGAGGAACTCCAGGTCCAGAGCGAGGAACTGCGCGTTTCCAACGAGGAACTCGAAGAACAGGGCCGCGCGCTCAAGGAATCGCAGGTTCGGCTGGAGCACCAGCAGGTCGAGCTGGAACAGACCAACTCGCAGCTGGAGGAACAGGCCCAGCAGCTGGAGCACCAGCGCGACGATCTTGCCCGCTCCAACGCCGTGGTGGAGCTGAAGGCACAGGAACTGGAGCAGGCCAGCCGCTACAAGTCGGACTTCCTGGCCAACATGAGCCACGAACTGCGCACGCCGCTCAATTCCCTGCTGATCCTTTCCAAGCTGCTGGGCGACAACCCGCAGGCCAATCTCACCGGCGATCAGGTCCAGTACGCCCGCACCATCGAGGCCTCGGGCAACGACCTGCTGGCGCTGATCAACGACATCCTCGACTTGTCCAAGATCGAGGCCGGGCATTTGCAGATCCGGCCGGAAACGGTGCTGCTGGAACGGTTGACGAGCGACATGCGCCAGCTCTTCCAGCCGGTCGCCCGGACGCGCGGGCTGGATTTCGATATTCGCGTCGCGCCGGGCTGTGCCGCCACGCTCGATACCGACCGTCAGCGGCTGGAGCAGATCCTCAAGAACCTGCTCTCCAACGCCTTCAAGTTCACCGAGACCGGGCGCGTGGGGCTGGATATCGAGCCGGACGGAAGCGATGGCCTGCTGCTGTCCGTCACCGACACCGGCATCGGCATTCCGGAGGACCAGCAACGCGCGATCTTCGAGGCCTTCCGCCAGGCGGACGGCACGGTGAACCGCAAGTACGGCGGCACCGGCCTCGGCCTCTCGATCTCGCGCGAACTGGCCCGCCTGCTCGGCGGCGCGATCTCGCTGACCAGCGTGGCCGGACAGGGCAGCCGCTTCACCTTGCGCCTGCCGCTGGCCCATGATCCGGCGATCGAAGGATCGGCACAGATCACGCCGAACGGCGGCGCCATGGCCATGCCTGCCGCTCCCGCCGCAACGATCCCTGCCACGCGCCCTGTCGCGCGTACCCCGGAGTCCGCAACCCTGCTCCGGCAGGTGGAGGACGACCGCGAAACCGCAGGCATGGCCCAGCGCGTGCTGCTGGTGGTCGAGGACGATTCCTCCTTCGCCGGCATCGTGCGCGACATGGCGCGGGAGATGGGTTTCCAGTGCCTCGTCGCCGGCACGGCCGAGGAGGCACTGCAACTCGCGCGCAGCTTCCGGCCTCACGCCGTGGTGCTCGACATCGGCCTGCCGGACCAGTCCGGCCTGGCCCTGCTCGATCGCCTGAAGCGCGACGTGGAAATGCGGCATATCCCGGTCCACGTCGTTTCCGGCACCGACCATACGCAGACCGCGCTCTCGCTGGGCGCTGTCGGCTATCTGGTGAAGCCGGTGAAGCGCGAAGACCTTTCGGGCGTGCTGCAAACCCTTGCGGCCCGGCTCGATTCCCCAACGCGGCGGGTGTTGATCGTCGAGGACGATCCCGTCCAGCGCGACGCCGTGGCCCGGCTGCTGACCTCGGGCGATGTCGAGACCGTCGCCGCCGCCACCGCCGCCGAATGCTTCGAACTGCTAGCCAGCCAGACCTTCGACTGCATGGTGCTGGACCTTGCCCTGCCCGACGCCAGCGGCTTCACCCTGCTGGAAACGCTCAGCCGCGAGGGCACGTATGCCTTCCCGCCGGTGATCGTCTATACCGGGCACGACCTGACCGCCGACGACGAGCAGCGCCTGCGCCGCTATTCGGATTCGATCATCATCAAGGGCGCCCGCTCGCCCGAACGCCTGCTCGACGAAGTCTCGCTGTTCCTGCATCAGGTCGTCACCGAGCTGCCGCCCGAACAGCAGACGATGATCCAGCAGGCGCGCAACCGCGACGCCATCCTGGAAGGCCGCCGCATCCTGGTGGTGGAGGACGACGTGCGCAACGTCTACTCGCTCACCAACATCCTCGAACCGCAGGGCGCGGTGGTGCAGATCGCGCGCAACGGGCAGGAGGCGATCGACGCGCTGGATCGTTCCGCCGGCGATGACGCCAGCCGCATCGATCTGGTGCTGATGGACGTGATGATGCCGGTGAAGGACGGCCTTACCGCCACCCGCGAGATCCGGCAGGATCCGCGCTGGGCCCGGCTGCCGATCATCACCCTCACCGCCAAGGCCATGCCCGACGATCAGGAACGCTGCATCGACGCCGGGGCCAACGACTACATGTCGAAGCCGCTCGACGTGGACAAGCTGCTCTCGCTGGTCCGCGTCTGGATGCCGCGCTGATGGATGAGGAGAAGGTCGAGGATATCGAGATCCGCCTCCTGCTGGAGGCGCTCCACAGCCGCTATCACTACGACTTTCGCAACTACGCGCAAAGCTCGCTGAAGCGCCGCCTGCGTCAGGCGCGCGACCAGCTTGGACTGCCGACCTTCTCCGCGCTTCAGGACCGCATGTTGCGCGATCCCGCCACCGTCACGCGCCTGCTGGGCTTCCTGACGGTGCAGGTCAGCGAACTGTTCCGCGACCCGGCCTACTTTCGCGCCATCCGCGAGAAGGTGGTGCCGCACTTGCGCACCTACCCCTCGCTGAAGGTATGGATCGCCGGATGCAGCGCGGGGGAGGAACTCTATTCGCTGGTCATCCTGTTCCGCGAGGAAGGGCTGGAAGACCGCACCCTGTTCTATGCCACCGACATCAGCCAGGATGCGCTCGATGCGGCGGCGCGCGGAATCTATCCGCTCGACCGCATCCGCACATTCACCGAGAACCATCAGCTTTCGGGGGGCAAGTCCTCGCTGTCGGACTACTATTCCACCGCCTATGGCCACGCCGCCTTCGACAAGAGCCTGCGCGACCGGGTGGTCTTCTCCGATCACAGCCTCGTCTCCGATGCAGTCTTCGCGGAAATGCACCTGATTTCCTGCCGCAACGTCATGATCTACTTCGACCGGACCTTGCAGGACCGCGCCGTGGGATTGTTCCGGGACTCGCTGGCGCGCAAGGGGTTCCTGGGCCTCGGCGCGCGGGAAAGCCTGCGCTTCTCCCGCCATGCCGGGGCGTTCAGCGATTTCGTGCGCGAGGAGAAGATCTACCAGAAGCGCGAGCCGTGACCTCATCCCGGCCTGAAGCGACCAGCCGGGGCGCGGTGGTCCTGGGGGCTTCGGCGGGGGCGGTGCAGGCGCTCTCGCGCATTCTTCCCGCCCTGCCCCCGGACTATCCGCTGCCGGTGCTGGTGGTGGTCCATGTCCCGCCGCAGAGGCGCAACGTGCTGGCGGCGCTGTTCGCGGAGAAATGCCGACTGGCGGTGCGCGAACCGGACGACAAGGAACCGATCGCGCCGGGCACGATCCTCTTCGCGCCACCCGACTACCACATGCTGGTCGAAGCCGACCGCACCGTTTCGCTCTCGACCGAAGGGCCGGTGCAGTTCTCGCGCCCCTCGATCGACGTGCTGTTCGAAAGCGCCGCCGATGCCTATGGCGCGGGCCTGATCGGCGCGGTGCTGACCGGCGCCAACCATGACGGCGCAGAAGGCCTGCGGGCCGTGGCCGAAGCCGGGGGCACCGCCCTTGTGGAAGACCCGGCGGAGGCAGCCTACCCCGTCATGCCCGCCGCCGCCCTCGCGCTCACCCCGCGCGCCGAAAGCCTGTCGCTTGCCGCGATCACGCAGCGCCTGCTGGAAGCTTCCGGATAGCGCCTTAGTTCGGCGCGATCATCCGGTAGGCACCGCCCATGAGCTGCGTCACTTCGTCGCGGGAAAGGACATATTGCGGCTCGTAGCCAAGGCCCGTGCGCCGGGTGCGCCGCCACTGGTCCACGTAGAGCCCCTTGTCCTGCCCGAATACCGAGTGGACATGGCGGGCCAGCTCCGCGGGACAATCGGCCGAATTGGCCGCGCGGAAAATGCCGATATCGACCACGTAGGGCCCCACCATGACCCAGACATGTCCGCCCCAGCGCAGTTCCTCGGCCCCGAACACGGCCGGACCGTCCACCGGCTCGCCCCCACTGGATACCGGCGCTCCGTATACAGGCCTGCCGTCCACCGAGAGCACGCCCGCAACGACATGGACCGGCGCCGAAAGGTGGCGCTCCAGCTGCACGGCCAGAGCCGCGCTCAGCCAGGCCGCCATCGGCTTGCTTTCGCCGGCTTCGGCTCCATCCGCACCGGCAGTCCGGAAGACCTTGAGGATCTCCACCGCGCAGGCCGCAAGCCGGGCCTTGTCGGCATCCGGCATGGCATAGGCCTTGAACGCCTTGGCTTCCGCCCAGCCGTGCCGCGCGGCGACCAGCTTGCCCAGCTGGGTCAGGTCTTTTGTCACTGTCATTCGAAATCACTTCCCGCTCGTCCGGCGACGGCCGGTGCGGCCCGACCCCTTAGAGAGCCTTTGCCGTCAGGCCAAGTGCCGCGCCTGCGAATCGCCCTGACCCACTCCGACAGCCGAAACGCGCCTCGCCTCTCGCCAAACGGATGGTAAACCCTGTTCATTCCGGCACTAAATCGTTCGGCATTCGTAAAATGCCGAAGGCTCGGGCAGTGGGCTGAGCAGCAAGCATTTTCTATTCTGTGCCACGCGAGGCCAAAACAACATTATCATTAAACAGCCGATCCGGCGGCAGTTCTATCCTTCTGCTGCGAAACTGCGCCTAATTTCCAGATGTTATCGGAAAGACGACCGCGCCGCGCCCTGTCGGTCTTCATGACGAACGGGGCGGCGCCGCATTTCGCTCATGCATGCCGGCATCATGCCGGGCAGAACAGAGAGGTGCCATCGTGTTGAGGACTGCCATCGCCGCAAGCGGCCTGTCGCTGGGAATCCTGGCATCGGTTCCCGCCCATGCCGACATCAACGGAACGATCAACGCCACGATCACCCTGACCGCCGGGTGCATCATCAACGGCCAGAACTATAACGACGGTTCGGCCAACGTGGCCTTCGGCACGCTCGATTTCGGTTCGCAGAACACGCTGTTCACCCAAGTCGATGCGCAAGTCCTGAGCGGCGCCACCGGCTTCACCGTCCAGTGCAGCAACGGCGTGACGCCCACGCTCTCGTTCAACGCAGGCCAGAACGACGGATCGGGCGCGGGCGCGGGCGTCCATGCGATGGTCAACCAGACGACACCGGGCCAATTCGTGACCTACAACCTCTATACCGACGCCGGGCGCACCGCCGTGATTCCCGTGGGCGGAGACATCGTCCTGCCCAGCGACGGATCGGTGCAGACCGTCAACGTCTATGGCCGTGCCTTCGGGGAAGCGGGCCTGACGCCGGGCTCCTACGCCGACATCGTCACCGTCGTGCTCGAACTCTAGGGTGTAGGAGTTTCGCGACGGGCCGGCCATGTCCAGCGAGCGCCCTTTCCAGACGGGTCTTCCCTGCCTCGCCATCCTGTCCGCACTCGCTTGCACGACCGCCGAAGCGGCGACGACGGCACAGTTCGATGTCACCGCGACGGTCGCTCCCGGCTGCCTCGTGGACGGCTTGGGCGTCAGCGGCAATGCGGGGCGGATCGGCACGCTGGACTTCGGCACCGTGTCCACTTTCTCCACCCAGCGACGCACCGCCACGACCACCACCGGGCAGGCGATCAGGCTGCGCTGCACGCCGGGGGTCAACCTGATCATGACCATCGACGGCGGCAGCCATGCGGTATCGGGCCAGCGCAACCTCCAGCGGACCGGCACCGGCACCACTCCGCGCATGCCCTATGCCCTGTGCCGCGACGCCGCCTGCACCCTGCCGATCGTTGCCGGGACGGGCTACGGCACCAGCGTCACGTCCACCAACAGCCAGGACGTGCGCCTGCCGATCTATGCGGCGCTGACGCCCTCGGGAACGATGCCGCCCGGCACCTACACCGATACCCTGACGGTCACGCTGACATGGTGAACCGAAACACCCGCCCCCAAGATAGCCGCCCAAGGAGCCGATCATGAGCAAAGCCGTCCTAACCCTTGGCGCGGCGATCCTGTCGGGTGTTTCTCTTTCGGCGGCGGCGCTGGCGCAACCCGCCGGCTCGCTGCTGATCTGGCCGGTCGGCCCGGTGATCCAGGGCGACGAACCGGCCGCCGCGCTCTGGCTGGAAAATCCGGGAAAGGCACCGATCACCCTACAAGTGCGGGTCTATGCCTGGGACCAGCGTGGCGGCGAGAACGTCTATGCGGCGCAGCAGGACATCCTGGGCACCCCGCCGATCCTCAGCATCGCACCCGGCGAACGGCAGCTCGTGCGCCTCACCCGCCTGGTGCCACCGCCCAGCCAGCCGGAGAAACCCTATCGCGTGGTCGTGGACCAGATCCCCACTGCCGACGCGGCGCAGGGAGCAGCGGCCGGAGCCGCGGTGACCTTTCGCATGCGCTATTCATTGCCGCTGTTCTCCTACGCCAAGGCCGAAGGCGGGCGGAAGCAGGCGCCGCCACCGCCGCCCCACCTGGGCTGGCGCACGGTTTCCGAAGGCGGCGGGCGCTTCCTCGAAATCCGCAACACCGGCAGCGGCCATGCGCGGCTCAGCGATGTCGCCCTGTCAGGCAGCGGCAAGCGGTTGAATGAGGGACTGTTCGGCTACGTCCTTCCCGGCGCCACGATGCGCTGGCCGCTGCCGGACGGCGTCGATGCGCAGGGCGAACTCTCGGCAACGCTGAACGGAAAGGGATCCGCCCGCATCGAGCGACTGCCCGAGTGATCGGGCGGAAGCTGCGGGAGGACATAACAGGGTCGGAATGAACGGGAATGTCAGCCGCCGCCCCGTCGCGGGCACCACCGACATGGATATCGAACGACGGCGGACTTCCGGCGATGACCGCGCTGGCGGCGCTGATCCTCGCCCCGGATTGCATGGCCGCCCCGCTCGCGCCGCTCGCTGCCGCCCCCGCCGACGCGGTGTTCTCCGACCTGCCGCCGCCGCCCGACAGCGCGGACTTCGAGGCCGACCAGCGGCTGGAACTGGCGCTGATCGTGAACGGCATGGATAACGGCGTCACGGCCTCGGTCCTGAAGCAGGGCACGCGCTTCCAGGTGAAGGTCGCGGACTTGCTGCGCGCAGGCATGATCGTGCAGTCCGCCGATGACCTGCTGTTCCTCGACAGTCTCGACGGCGTTGCGGCGGATTACGACGCAGGCAGCCAGCAACTCCTGCTCACCGTGTTGCCCCGGTACCTGCCCGCCCAGACGATCGGGCAGGGAGACCGCGTGTTCCGCCCCGCCATGCGCGACATGGGCGGCCTGCTCAACTACGACGCCTATGCCACTGGGGGTGGCGGCATCCCCTTCCAGGCCTCGCTCTGGCACGAGGCCCGGCTGTTCGGCCCGGCGGGCGTGTTCTCCACCACCGGCGCGCTGCGCACGCGTTCCGGCTTCGGCGCGGGCGGTGCCTACATACGCTACGACACCTACTGGCGCTGGTCGGACGAGCGCAGCATGACCACCGTGGAGGCGGGAGACGTGATCACCCGGTCGCTGTCCTGGGCTCCGGCGGTAAGGCTGGGCGGCGCGCAAGTCTCGCGCGATTTCTCGGTCCGGCCCGACGTCATCACCTATCCGCTGCCCGAGTTCGGCGGCAGCGCCACGCTGCCCTCCACGGTCGATCTGGTGGTCAACGGGCAACGTATCGCCGGCAGCCGCGTCAATCCCGGCCCTTTCGCGCTCGACACCCTGCCGCCGATCACCGGCAGCGGCCAGGCCAACCTGATCGTCACCGACGTTCACGGCCGCAGCGTCGTCACTTCGGTGCCGTTCTACGTCAGCAGCACCCTGCTGCGCCCCGGCTTTACCGACTATTCCGCCGCCGCCGGCGCCTTTCGCCGCAACTACGGACTGCGCAGCTTCGACTATGGCGAATTGGCCGCCACCGCCTACCTCCGCCACGGCCTGACCAGCGCCCTGACGGTGGAGCTGCGCGGAGAAGCGACGCAGGACCTGCATCTTCTGGGCGCCGGGGCCGTGGCGCGGATCGGCAACCTGGGCGTGGTCAGCGCGTCCTACAGCCGCAGCTTCGGAGGCCCGGCCAATCGAGAGCGGGCGAGCGGCGGCGAACTGTCGGTCGGCTACGAGTTCCAGGCGCGGACCTTCTCCATCGGCCTGCGCCACACCCGGCACGACCGCGACTATTTCGACCTCGGGCGGCTTGAGCGGGACGAACGCGGCTGGGAGTACGATCAAGATGGCGGGCAAGGTGGCGGGATCCGCGACGAGCCGGGCCGGGAGCGCGGCTGGGAACGCCAGACCGCCGCCACTGCCAGTCTGGCGCTGGGCAGCACCGGCACCCTGGGCGTGGGCTATTTCGACTTGCGCCAGGAAAACGCCCGCAACGCGCGGCTCGCCAATCTCTCGTGGACGCTGCCGCTCTGGGGCCAGAGCCGCCTCTACGCCACGCTCTCGCGCACATTCGCGGGCGGCGTGGGCAATCGCTGGTCCGGCGCGCTGACACTGACCGTTCCCTTGGGCAGCGGCAACGTCAGCGGCGGTGTGACGCGGGACGATCGCGGCCGCACCGGTCTGCGCGCGGACTACACCCGTCCGATCCCCAGCGAGGGCGGCTTCGGCTGGAACGCCAGCGCCTATAGCGATTCCGGCGAGAAGCCCTACCTGCGGGGGGACCTGGCCTGGCGCACCCAGCCGATCCAGCTTCGCGCGGGCGTCTACGGGCGGGGCGACATGACCGGCTGGTTCGGCGCCAGCGGCGCGCTGGTGTTCATGGACGGCGGCCTGTTCGCCGCCAACCGCGTCACCGACGCCTTCGCCCTCGTCTCCACCAATGGCGAGGCGGGCATTCCGGTGCGCTACGAGAACCAGGTGATCGGCAGGACCGACCGCAACGGGCAGCTTCTCGTCCCCGCCGCCAGCGCCTGGTATCCCGCCCACTACGACATCGACACCCTGTCGCTGCCGCCCAGCG
>NZ_JBJDRF010000066.1:0-23727 GCF_044987305.1 Novosphingobium sp. ZW T3_23 | reverse complement strand
GGACAGACGTGGTTTCTTCGGGGCGGGGGGCCGTGAAATACATGTCAGAGGCTCCTTGCGAGGCGAAGGCCGGTGAACTGCCAGCGCTGATGGGGATGGAAGAAGTTGCGGTAGGACGCGCGCAAGTGGCCGCGCGGGGTGGCGCAGCTGCCGCCGCGCAGCACGAACTGGCCCGACATGAACTTGCCGTTGTACTCACCCACCGCGCCCGCCGCCGTGCGGTAACCGGGCCAGGGGCGATAGGCAGAGCCGGTCCATTCCCAGACGTTGCCGTAGAGCGAGGCGAAGCCGTCCAGCTCGGCTTCCGCACGCGGAGCGACGGCTTCGGCGCGATCGAGTTGCACGCCTCCCAGGGAATCGCGCGGCGCGGCGGCGGCTTCCCATTCCTGCTCGGTGGGCAGGCGCGCGCCGGCCCATGTGGCGAAGGCATCGGCCTCGTAGAAGGAGATATGCGTCACCGGGGCCTCGGGATCGACCGGCTGCCAGCCCGAGAGCGTGAACTGTTCCCACTCACGCCCGCCGCCGCGCCAGTAGAGCGGGGCGGCGACGGTTTCGCGGTGCACCCAGTCCCATCCGTCCGAGAGCCAGAGCGCGGCAGTGCCATAGCCCTGATCGGCGATGAACTCGATCCATTCGGCATTGGTGACGGGGCGGTTGGCCAGCGCATGGCGGGGCAGCCAGGCGGGATGGCGCGGCAGTTCGTTGTCGAAAGCGAAAGTCGCTCCCGGACCGGCGCCGATTTCGGCCAGTCCTTCGGCCCCCTCGATCCAACGCAGCGGCACGCTCCGCCCTGACGGCGCTGGCGAAGGGATCGCATAGGCCGGGCCGAGCGGGTTGCGGGAAAACAGGTGCTTGATGTCGGTGAGCAGCAGTTCCTGATGCTGCTGCTCGTGCTGGATGCCTAGTTCCACCAGATCGCCGTGCCGCTCCAGCAGGGCGGGCAGCGCGGCGGTGAGCGCCTCTTCCACATGGTCGCGGTAGGCCAGTACTTCGGCCATCGTCGGGCGCGTGAGCAAGCCGCGTTCGGGCCGGGCGAGCCGCTCTCCCTCGGCCTCGTAATAGCTGTTGAACAGGAACGGCCAGCGCCCGTCGTGAAGCCGGTAGCCGGGCACGTGATCGCGTAGGAGGAACGTTTCGAAGAACCAGGTGGTATGCGCCAGATGCCACTTGGCCGGCGAGGCATCGGGCATGGACTGGACGGCGCTATCGGCCTCGTTCAGCCCCGCCACCAGATCGCGGCTGAGGCGGCGGGTATGGAGGAAGCGGTCAGCCAGCGAAGGGGACGCGACCGGGGAGGGCAACGGGGCCGGCGAGGGCAACGGCGCCGGCGACGGCTGGACGTCCGCGTGGCTGAACTGCTGCTTCATGGCCTTTTCCTCCCGCTACCCGCGTGGGCACACGCCTCCCCGGCCTTGCCTGTGGGCAGGGCCGGGCACCAAACCTGCAAAGGTATGGCTAGGTAGTGCTCGGGAGGCCGGGAGGTTCCGAAGACTCCGAAAAAGGCCTATTTGGGCGACCTACTGGGGCGGGGTCACGCCGTGTCGGTCGAGGAAGCCGAAGATCGTGTCCCAGACGTGCTTGCTGATCATCGGGCCCTTCACCGCATGGGTGTGGCCGGGATAGAGCATCATCTCGAACGGCACGGCCTGTGCCTGGAGCTTCGAGATCAGCACGGTGCTGTTCTCGAACACCACGTTGTCGTCCGACATGCCGTGGATCAGCAGCAGCGGATCACTGATCCTGGCCGCGTCCTCGATCGCGTCCGAGGCCTTGTAGGCTTCGGGTACCTGGCGCGGATCGCCCATGTAGCGTTCGGTGTAATGGGTGTCGTAAAGCTCCCACTTCGTCACCGGCGCGCCCGCGATGCCCGCCGCGTAGAGGCCCTGATCGGCCTGGAGCATCTTCAGCGTCATGTATCCGCCGTAGGACCAGCCATAAGTGGCGATCTTCTTCGGGTCCACGAAGTCCAGCGTCTTGAGGTATTCGGCCCCGGCGCGCTGGTCCGCCACTTCGACGGTGCCCATCTTGTGGCGGATCTGGCTTTCGAACTTCACGCCGCGATTGGGGCTGCCGCGATTGTCGAGGCGGAAGTAGATATAGCCCTTGTCGACGATGGCCTGGGGCAGGGCGCCCAGCCATTGCCGCGCCACCTGCTGGCTATGTGGGCCGCCGTAGTGCTCGAAGAACACCGGATAGCGTTTGCCGGGCTCCATCTTCGGCGTGATCATCAGCCAGTTGAGGTCGCTGCCGTCCTCGGCCTTGACGGTGCCGTAAGTGGGCGTGCGATGGCTGGCGAGGTAGGGCGCATAGGGATGCGCGGCGTCCAGGCGGTTTTCCTCCACCCAGGCCAGGCGCTTGCCATCGGCATCGGCCAGATAGCTTTGCGAGGGCTGGTCGGGCGAACTGCGGGTGATCACCAGCGTGCGGCCGTCCTTGTTGGCGACGGCGGCATTGACCCAGCCCGTCTCCGTCAGCCGCTGCGGCGTGCCGGGATGGGCAAGGTCGATGGCGTAGAGCTGGGGCGAGAGCACGTCGTCCTTGGTGCCGGTGAACAGCACCCGGCCCTGCGCTTCGTCCACCGAAACCAGCTTGGTCACGGCCCATTCGCCCGAGGTAAGCTGGCGCCACTGGCCATTGGCGAAGTGGTAGAGATGGCCGAAACCGTCGCGCTCCGACCACCAGACCAGGCTGCCGTCCTTGAGGAAGCGGTAGTTGCCGGACAGGTTCACCCAGCTTTCCGGCGCCGCTGTTTCGGTGAACAGCACGCGGCCCTTGCCGGTGTCCGGATCGACCGCGAGCATGTCTATCCGGGTCTGCGCGCGGTCCTGCCGCTGCACGTAGAGCGTCTTGCCGTCCCGCGCCCAATTGACGCGGGCCACGTAGATGTCGGTGTCCTTGCCGAGATCGACCTGCACCTTGCCGCTGCCGTCCGGCTTCATCACGAAGAGCGAGACGAACACGTTGGGCGTGCCTGCCGCGGGGTAGCGCTGCTCGTAAGTGCGGGTGCCTTCGGCGCCGATCGCGGCGCGGGTGACGATCTTCACCGGCGCTTCGTCATAGCGCTCCACGGCGATGCGGCTGCCTTCGGGCGACCACCAGTAGCCCGCCATGCGGTCCATTTCTTCCTGGGCGACGAATTCCGCCTCTCCCCAGTGGACGGTCCGGCTGCTCTCCTCCGGCGTGACCGGCTTCTGCGCGCCCTGTTCGAGCGAGCCGATCCAAAGCCGCTGGTCGCGCACGAAGGACAGGTACTTGCCGCCGGGGCTGAGCGCGGCGTTCAATTCGTCTTCCGGGGAATCGGTGAGGCGGCGCACCGAGCCGTCCAGACCGGCCAGATAGAGATCGCCGTCGAGCGGAACGATGATCGCGCGGCCATCGTCGCTCCAGTCATAGGCGACGATGCCCTTGAGATCGCCCACGCGCTTGCGCTCGCGCTGCATCTTCTCGGCCTCGGACAGTTCGCGGGCCGAACCCAGCTTCAGCGAATCCACCAGCATCCGCCATTCGCCGCTCTCGCGGTCGTAGCCCCAGAGGTCGTAGCGCTGGCGATCCTCGCTGCGGTTGCGCAGCAGGGTGAGATAGCGGCCATCGGGCGAGATCTTCACGTCGCGCGGCTGCGGCCCGTCGAGCGAGGGGCTGGCGAAGACGCGCTGGAAATCGAGACTCGCGGCGGTCGGTGCCGGCGTGTTTTGGGTCAAGGGAGCAGCCTCTGCGGAAAGGGAAGCGACGGGAACTATGGCGCACAGGGCGGCGAGCAGCATGGAAATTCTGGACATCGGCTCAACGACTAGCGGTAATGTGCGCGCGCTTCAATCGTGCTGGCGCCGTGCCGATCGCGGCGGTTTCAGGGGGCTGCGGAGGTTTCCCTCGGGAAACATGAGTCCGTCACGGGGGGGCCGTTCAGGACGCGGGCGACTCGGCGCTTTCCTCCAGTTCCGCGATCTCGAAGACGAAACTTTTCCAGCCCCGCATCCGCACCGCGTCCTGCGTGGCGGCGCGCTTTTTCTTCGCCTCCGCCAGCGAGCGGGCATGGCCCCAGAACACCTCGGTCTTGCCGTTTTCCAGCTGGGCGACGATCCGCCAGTAATGGGTGAAGGGATCGGCGGTCGGCCCGATCGTCTTCACGTAGCCGTCCGGCATTCGTGCGGTGAGGTATCGTTTCTTGCGGGCCATGTGCGGGCGATAGGACGTTGCGGTGGCAATGTCAGCCGGGCCGGGTTAGGGGCGTGCCGAATTATAGGCAGTTCAGGCAGAGACATGGCTCGCAAGCACCCCAAGCACGGCCCCTGGGAAGATCCCGTCGAAGAGGAAGAGGCGCCCCCGCCGGTGCCGTGCTGGCTCTGCGGACGGCCGACCGGGCAGACCATCGTCTGGCATCACCCGGTGCCCAAGAGCCGGGGCGGGCGAGACGTGGTGCCGATGCATCCGATCTGCCAGCAGACCCTGATCGCCAACTTCACCAATTCCGAACTCCAGCGCCACGGCATGGATGTGGAGGGCCTGCTGCTCAATCCCAACGTGCGCAAGTTCGTGGACTGGGTGGCGAAGAAGGATCCCGACTTCACGGCGGCGATCACCAAGAAGCAGCGCTGAGGAACGCGCCCGGTTCATGGAACTCTCGTTCGAAGCCCTGTCCTTCCTGATCGCCATCGCCTTCGCGGCGGGAACGATCGATGCCCTGGCCGGGGGGGGCGGGTTGCTGACGATTCCGGCGCTGCTCACCGTTGGCGTGCCGCCGATTGCCGCGCTTGCCACCAACAAGTTGCAGGCCATGATCGGCACCGGCTCCGCCGTGCTCGCCTACTTTCGTGCCGGGCGGATCGACTTGCGGACCTTTGCGATGCCTGCCGCGGGGGCCTTTGCCGGAGCGGTGCTGGGCGCCACCACCGTCCAGCATGTCGATCCCGGCTTCCTGACCGCCGTGGTGCCGCTGCTGCTGATCGCCATGGGCTTCTATTTCCTGCTGGCGCCGCCGATGAGCGAAGTGGACCGCCACGCCCGCCTCGGCCGCTGGGGGCTGACCGCCGTATGCGCGGGTATCGGCTTCTACGACGGCTTCTTCGGGCCGGGCACCGGATCGTTCCTCACCACGGCGCTCGTCGCGCTGGGCGGACTGGGGCTGGTCCGCGCGATCGCCAATACCAAGTTCATCAATCTGGCAACCAACGTGGCCGGCCTTGCGGCGATGGTGGCGGGCGGCAAGGTGCTCTGGCTGCTGGGCCTGAGCATGGCGGCGGCCAATGTCGCGGGGAACCAGCTGGGCGCCTGGCTGGCGATCCGCTTCGGCGGACGCGGGGTGCGACCCTTGCTGGTGGTCATGTCCTTCGCCCTGACCATCAAGCTGCTGTCCGATCCCGCCAATCCGCTCTGGCGCCTTTTCTGAGGGGTGAACCGTCCGGGCGGTCTTGGCACATGGGGCGGACCGTGAATAAAACCGCGCCCTGATACCTATAGTCAGGCAACCGACAGGATGGACGCGCTTTGCCGATCAGCATGAAGGACGATGATTCGCGATTTCGCACCAGCGCCGCAACTTGCCTGGCAACGAGGGGCGTACTGGCCGCCCTGTTGCTGGCGCCGATGCCGGCGCTCGCCGATCCCGCGCCGTTCGAACTGACCGGCCCCGACCTGCGGATAGAGGTTACGCGCGGGCAGCAGACTCTGCCGATCGCGCAAGTGCCTAGTCTGGCCGAGGGTGACAAGCTGACCATCCATGCCGCCTTGCCCCAGAATCGAGGGCCGGACGGGGATGACGATGATGGCGGCCAGAAGTTCCTGCTCACCTCGGCCTTCCTGCGCGGGGCCACCAATCCGCCGCCCAAGGACTGGGTGCAGACCGCCAGCACCTGGAAGAAGAAGGACAAGGACAAGGCGCTTTCGCTGACCGTGCCCAAGGGCGCGCGTCAGTTGGTGCTGCTGATGGTGCCCGATACCGGCGGCGCGGAAGGGGTGCTGCTCGATGCCGTGCGCGGCAAGCCCGGCGAATTCGTGCGCGCCAGCCAGGATCTCAACCAGGCCTCGCTCGACCATTCGCGGCTGGTGGCGTTCATGGCGGCGATCAAGGCGCAGGACAACACAGCGCCGGAATACCTGCGCACCGTCGCCCCGGTGCTGGCGCGCAGCCTGTCGATCAAGCTCAACGACGAATGCCTGTCGCGCGTGGTGGAGATGCAGGCCTCCTGCCTGCTGGAGAACCGCGAAACGCTGGTGCTGAGCGACGTCCATTCCAGTTCGCTGGCGGATACGCTGACGGGCACCCCCACCGACCTCGCCCTGCAACTGAGCGCCACGCGCGAGGCGGGCGGCGGCTATTACAGCGCCTATATCGGCGTGGCGCGGGACATCGCGCGGATCTTCGGCGCCTTCAACAACCCGCAGTTCAACTATCTGCCCACGCTGGCGCAGCGCCGGGAAGAGACGATGTCGCTGCTGCTCAACGCCGCGCCGTCCTTCCAGAAGCCCAAGTCGGTCATGGTCGCCGCGCTGCCCGCCGTGGAAGGGGACCTTCCGCCGCAATTGCGTAGCACCGCCAAGGGGCCGGTCTGCGTGGCCCGTCCCGGCGCGGTGCTGGGCGTGGAGGGCGCGCCGCTGATCTATTCGACCGCCTTCGCGCATGACGTGAAGGTCAAGCTCACCAATGCCTCGGGCCAGACGATGGACGTTCCGGTGGTGCCCCGCGCCGACCAGGGCGGCTACAGGATCGCGCCGGACGAACTGCCGACTGCCTTTGCCGGATCGATGCGCGCCCAGCTTCACGGCACCTGGGGCTTCGCGCCGTTTTCCGGGCCGGACTATCTCCTGCAACGGCCCGACGGCAGCGCCTGGAAAGTTGCGGGCGAGGCCGATGCGCTGGTGGTGGGCCGCGACAATGCCGTCGTCCTGGAGGGCGCCGCCCCTTCCTGCGTGGAAGATGTGCTGCTGCGGCAGGGCAACGGCGCGCCTCGGCCGCTCGAATGGAAGGTGCAGGACGGCAACCGGCTGGCCGTGACCGTGCCGCTGAAGGGTGTCGGCCCCGGCGATCTGCGCGTGGAAGTGCGCTATCAGGGGGCCAAGGGCGCGGAAACGGTCATGCTGCGCGCCCGCGCCGAGGCGAGCCGGATCGACGGGTTCGAACTTCATGCCGGGGACAGCCAGGGCGTGCTCACCGGGCAGCGGCTGGATCAGGTGCAGTCGCTGACCCTGGGCGAGGTGGAATACCGTCCGGACGGCCTGACCCGCGAGGATGCGATGGACCGGTTGCGGCTCACCGCCAAGCCGGTCGGGCAGGCGTCGCCATCTGCGCAAGTGCCGGAGCAGGGCGCTTCGGGCAAGGCGGTGGTGCGCCTGGCGGACGGTCGCAGCGTGACCCTGCCGGTGCGTGTCGGCGCGCCCAGGCCGCAGGCGGCGCTGCTGAACCGCACCGTCTATCCCGGCCCTGCGACGCCGGGCACCCGCGCGCTGGAACTGGGCGCGGGCGAACTGCTGCCCGACAACGGCGAACTGGTCTTCTCGATCAAGGCGGCCCCGGATAGCGCTTTCGACGCGCGTGACATGATCGAAGTGGCGGGCGGAGAGGGCCTGGCCACCGTGCGCCTCTCCGCGGGCAAGGGCCTGACGCTGGAAAGCCGGCAGGTGCTCGTCGCGCGCCTCAAGGCCGCCGACTTGCCGCCCGGCGCATTCGGCCCGCTGCGGTTCCGGCTGGTAGGCGGTGACATGACCGGCGACTGGACGCCGCTCACGACGCTGGCCCGTCTACCCCGCATCGACAATCTCGCCTGCGGGAAGGAGGAAGCCAAGCCCTGCACCCTGTCCGGGCGGGATCTGTTCCTGATCGAGGCGGTTGCCGCCGACGCGGCTTTCGCCAGCCCCGTCGCGGTGCCGCCCGGCTTCACCGGCTCCAGCCTCGGCGTGCCGCGCCCGGCGGCAGGCAAGCTCTATCTGCGCCTGCGCGACGCGCCGCAGACGCCGGTTGTGCTGCCGGAATCGTAAAGCACCGGCGCCTTCTCAATTCGTTAGGCATTGGGCTCTAGGCTCCCCGCGAACGCGAATGAGGCGGCGCGCATCGATATGGACTTGTCCCGGATGATGGAACGTGGCGACGCCTGGAAAGGCAAGTCGGCAGCCGAAGCGGCGCTTGCGGTGACGATCGGCGTCGTGGCGGCGCGTGACGATGCCTGCGGTCTGGAGATTGCCGGCACGGTGCAGGGCGAGGGGCCGTTCGGTGCCTGGGGCTGTGAAGGCGCGGATGTCGCGATCGCGGTGAACGCGCCGGGAACGGCCTTTCGCAGGGGTGTGCTCGGGCAGGGCAGGCTTTACGACGACCGGGTCGAACTGGACATCACGCTTGAGCGTCGCGAAGCACAGGCGCTCAAGGCCGATCTGGAGGGGCCGGGGCGGGTGCTGCTCCTGTACGGCGAGCCGATCGGGGAGCGTCTGTTCCGCGTCACCGGCTACGAGGTCGCCTGAAGGGGGTAGCCCGCCACTCGCAATAGCCGCTCGCGCGCGGGAGCGACGGGCTATCCTCATGCCGGTGCCTTAGCGAGGGAGCGGTGCATGAACGGGGCTGTTCTGTGAAAGGCGCGGTCGATCGCCTGTTGAAACCGCTGGGGCTTCAGGCCCGGCCCCAGGATCCCGGCCCCTACTGGCCCCGCCGCCGCACCGATCGGATCCACCATCCCTTCCTGTTCCTGCTCACCCCGCCCGGAGCGGGAAGCACCGCGATCGCCCGGCACGTTGCCGAGCGGGCGGATGTGGCCGGCCTAACCCCCAGCTTCGAGGGCCAGCGGCTGGTGCGCGGGCTGATGGACGTGGACCAATGGTGCGAGCGCAAGTTCGTCGACTACGAAGCCGTGCTCGGCGCCTGGAGCGCGCGCATCGCCGAGGCAGAGCGCAGCCGGAACCGCGCCTTTTTCCTGGAGAAGAGCCCGCCCCACCTCGTCCGCCACGAGACGCTGTTCGCCCATTTCGCGGAGTATCGCGTCGCGGTATCCAACCGGGCCCCGCTCACGGCGGTGGATGCGCAGCTCAAGCGCTACCACCTGCCCGGCTACCGCGGCGTTCCCCGCGACCGCGTGGTGCGCGACCTTGCGCGGCTGTGGATCTGGCGCAGCACGTTGCTCCGCACGGCGATCGAGCGCCACGGCTATCCCCTCGTCACCTACGAACGCTTCCGCCGCGATCCCGATGCGATCCTCAGCGCTTTCGGGCTGGAGACAGGCCGCGCTCCCACCGAGGCCGCCGAGGACGAAGCCCCGGCGCAAGTCCTGATGCTCTCCACCGGCGAACGCCGCATCGTAGCTGAAACAGTGGCCGAGGTGCCGGACCTACTGGCGTTCTTCGGCTATGCGGGGGAAGACTGACCAGGCCGATCGAGGGAATGGGGCGCCGTTTGCATAGTGCCCGGTTTCACGCATATTGCTCCTCGTATTGCCGTCGTCCCGGACTTGATCCGGGACCGCTGGCAAGGCCATTCGAAGCCTGTAAGCAGCGCAACGCAGCAGTGGCCCATCGCAAGCTCTCGCCTCAAGAGTACCTAGCGGTCCCGGATCAAGTCCGGGACGACGCGAACGGCAGCTTCCGCAAAACCCACCGTCACCCTGAACTTGTTTAGCGGCGCTGGCCTTCGGCTCAGGGTCTATCCTGCCGAAAGCATTGGGCCTTGATCGGCAAACCGGAAACGCAGCGTGTTGCTCAAGCTCTGGAGGCCACTGCACGATGGATCCTGAGCCGAAGGCCAGCGCCGCTAAACAAGTTCAGGATGACGTGGGGGGCGTGGCTTGGTGTTTTGCTTTGCAGGTGAGCGTTCATCGGGGAACGGGGGCGACGATCGCCCCACCCCCTCAATTCGCGCCGCGGGCGTAGTAGTATTGGTAGTAGGCCATCTCCTCGCCCAGCACGGCGGAGCTGCGGGTGTCGACCTGGGTGAGGAGCAGGCCGTAGATATGCGCGCCGGCGCGGTCGAGTTCGCGCAGGGCGGTTTTCAGCACGTTGCGCTGGGTGGTGCGCCAGCGCAGGATCATCAGCGTGACATCGGCCATCGCCGCCAGAGCGCGGGCTTCGGCCACCGGGATCACGGGCGCAATGTCCAGCACGACCAGGTCGTATTCCTGCCGGAAGCGGTCGAGCAGGATGGCGGTGGCGTCGGAGTGGATGATGTCCAGCGGGGTGTCGGCCGTGGAGTTGAGCGGCAGGACGTGGGCGCCGGAAGGCTCGTCCACCACCAGCACATCCTCCACCCGTGCCTCGCCGTTCAGCACTTCGGCAAGGCCGGGGCGGCCGCGCAAGTTAAGCGCCACGGTGGTGCCCATGCGGCGCACGTCGCAGTCGATCAGCAGCGTGCGGCGTCCGGCCATGGCGGCCGAGCGGGCGAGGGCGATGGCGGTGCTGGTCTTGCCCTCTCCGGGGATCGACGAGGTGATGCCCACCAGGCGGGCGACCTGCCCCTTGTGGCCGATCTTCAGCGCCGTCCAGATTGCGCGCACCGATTCCGCGAAAGGCGAATCCTTGTGGTGTACCAGGAAGTCCGGCACGCCCAGAACCTCGTCTTTGCGGAAGTCGGGCTCGTCCATGGTGGCGATGTCGGGGAGGCTGCTCACCACGTCGTAGCCGGTGAGTTCCTCGGCCTCGGCGCGGGTGCGGATGCCGCGTTCGCGCCATTCCAGGGCGAGCGCCAGCAGCACGGCGGCGATCACGCCGGCAATGCCGCCGCCCAGCATGTAGACCAGCAGGTCGGGCGAGGAGGGCCGCGAGGGCACCTGGGCGCGGGCGATCACTTGCGCCTTGCTCTTCTCGGTGCCGCGCGTGGCGAGTTCCACCCGGTAGCGGTCGAGGAAGGTCTGGTAGAGCTGGCGCGAGCTTTCCGCCACGCGCTCCAGTTCGTTGAGGCGCACGGAGGCGTTGTTGCCCGCCAGCAGGCGGCCCTTGGCGCTGCCGATGGCGGACTGGATGGCGCCGACGCGCTGGCTGTCCACGCTGATGTCGGAACTGACGCCGGAGCTGGCGCGTGCCACTTCGCGGCGCAGCGACTGGCGGGCGGTATCGAGCTGGGCTTCGGTACGCATCCGGTCGGGGTGCTTGGGGCCGAGCGAGGAGGACTGCTCGGCCAGCTTCACTTCCAGCGTCGCCACTTCGGTGCGCAAGTCGCGGATCACCGGGCTGTTGTTGACGGCGGTGCCGTTCTCGCCCCGGTTGGCACTGGCGCGCCCTTGCGAGGCTGCCAGTTCCGCCTTGGCAGAGGCCAGTTCGGTGTTGAGCGTGGAAAGCTCCTGCTGCGCGATCGTGCTGTCGTTGCTGACCGCCACGAGGTCCGCGCTGGCGCGATAGGAGGCGACGGCGGCCTCTGCCTTGATCACGTCGCCGCGAAGCTGGTCTAGCCGGCTGCGCAGCATGTTGATGTCCTGGCTGCGCGCGTTCTGCTCGCCCTGCACCTGGCCGCTGACATAGGCGTCCGCCACGGCGTTGGCGACTTTGGCCGAAACCTGGGGGTCGCGTGAGCGATAGCCGAGGTTGATCGCGTAGGAGAGGCCCTGGCGGCCCACCGTGAGGTTGGAGCGCAGGATATTGGCGGCGGCGGCCTCGGTCAGCGGACCGGGAGCGTTCGGCGCGGAGGCGGCGAGGAAGGCGGGATCGGTGTTGAGCCGCGCATTGCGCACGGCCGCTGCCGAGACTTCCGGCGAGAGCAGCACCTGCACTTCGGTGTCCACCGCCGGGGAATCGATGATGGTGTCCTTGTTGGTCTGCGCAGTGCGGACCAGTTGCTGGTCGTTCCGGTCCAGCGCGAGCACGACGCTGGCGTCGTACTTCTTCACCGCCAGCATGTAGGCCACCACGGTCACCGCCATGACGGAGGCGATGGCGAGAAGCATCGCCCATTTGTGCCGCCAGGCCAGCGTCGCCAGCCAGGACAGGTCTATGAGCTTGCCGCCGTCGGGGCCGGACCCGGATGCGGAAGCGGCGGCCGGGGATGGGCCAGGAGCGGAAGCGTTCAACCCCACCCTGCGCGCCACGGAGGGATCCAGCTTGTTGGGAGCCACGTGCAAGTCGCCTACCTCTCGAGAATCGAGGAAATTCGCGGACTTATTGTGCGAGGCTTTGCCTTTGGAAATCCATGAGAAACAGGTAGTACTTCCAAATCTCAGCAGCCCCTACTCCTGTTTGGAAAATGCCCCATCGGGCACTTTCCAGACAGACCGGACCCTTCCTTAAATCGCCATTCGCTGATCGACCGTGACCTTCGATCCGGAGAAGCTGCCCGAGCCATTCAACACCTGCCCCGGCTTCGCGATCAGGCGGCGGATGTGCAGGTTGACCACGCCGTCCTCGGCGCGGAACAGCGGCACGGAGGGGTCGCCCGAGGCGATCAGCACGTCCACGGTGATCGTGCGGGTGGCGCCCTTGGTGCCCTTGCCGATGATGCCGACGAAGCGGTTGGTGCCCAGTTCGATCAATCCGTGGTTCTGGTTGGTCCAGGTCTTCATGCCCTGGCGGCAGCCGGAGAGGTAGACGTTGTCCACCCGCACGTCGCCCTTGATGTCCAGGCAGGCGTCGCTGGCGTTCATCACCCGGCCGTTGGTGATCGTGCCCGAATAGCCGCCTTCGGTGGAGATGCCGTCGACGTTCTGGTAATGGCTGCCGGACGCCATGAATAGATTCTGGAAGTCGAAGTTGTTGATTTCGAACGTTCCGACATCGTCCGCGTCCTTGCCCTTGAGGGCGATGGCGGCCCAGGCGTCGTCGCTGTTGATCGCCTGGTGGGCCTGGCTGCCGATCCACACCAGATCATGGAAGACCGCCTTGCCGATGCCGTTGCTGACGTTGACGAGACCCAGCCCCAGCGTGGCGTCGGCCCGCGCGTCGGTGTCGGATACGCGCTGGACCTGGAGGTCGGGCACGTTGCCGCCGCGCATCAGCGGGCCGTAGCGCTGGGCCTTGACGTCCGCCATCACGAAGCCGCTGGCGTCCTTGCCGTTGACCAGGATGGTGCCATCCACCGCGCAGACCTTCGAGATGCCGGGCGTGGTGGCGGTCATGCGCAGTGTCGCCACGGCCTTGCAAGTGGTGCCGGCCTGCGGCTTGGCGATCGAGGGCATCCGGAACGAGGTGGCGGCGGTGGTTGCGGTAGCGGCGGTCATCGGTGCGGCGACCACGCCGGACAGCGCGGCGGTCGGGTTTTGAGTTACCGGTCCCAGGGCCAGCATCGGCAAGGCCAGGCCAAGTGTTCGAAACATGTGCTTCCCCAAAGGCTTATGCGTAGAATCGCGTTTTATTGACCGAACCATGACGAATAGTCTCATCCGTATGGCTTAGTTCTTTTGGGCTACTTGCCCAGGCGAACTGCCAGCACAACCGGGAAGCGGGGCGGAATTTCCTTAAATCGGGCGGAGCCTTGCGGGATTTGCGACGGACCGTTTCGCAGGCCGGCCCTGAAGGTTGGCATGGATCGTGAAGCCGCAGAGCAGGCCGTAGAACAGCAGGCCCTCGATCATCCAGAACGGCATCGTCGCCATGTTGAGCAGGAAGAAGCCGAGGTGGGCCATGATCAGCGTGAAGCGCGCGGGCGTGCGCGCGGTCGCGGCCAGGGCGAACATCCAGCCCCACAGCAGCAGCATGGCGGCCACGCCCAGCCAGCCCAGCTCGTAGAGCGTGGAAACCAGCGTATTGTGGGCGTAATAGCGATAGCGGCCTTCCCAGGCATTGGCGCCGAAGCCCAGCATGTGTTGGCGCGGCGTGCCGACGTTCCAGGCGGTGATATATTGGCTCCACAGCAGCAGACGGCCCGAGAGCACTTGCGTATCGGCACGGCTGAAATCGGCCGGGGCCTTGCTGAGAATCTCGGGATTCTGCCAGACCGTGGTCACCGCGTCGAAGCGGTCTCCGGCGACGATCGGCACGATCGGCACGGCGGAAAGCACCAGCAGCCAGCCCAGGATACCCGCGATCGGTCGCTGGCTTGGCCGGACGGAGCTGGTGATGGCGGCGATGAACAGGCCCAGCATCAGCGGCCCGGCGGTGACGATCGCCGTCCGGTAGTTCGCCGCGAGGATGCCGCCGACGCAGACCAGGGCGATGCCCAGCTTGTAGAGCGAGCGCAGGCGCGGGTTGAGGATGGCGGTCAGCAGTCCGGTCAGCAGGATGATCGAGAAGCTGGCCTCGTGGTTGTAGCCGCCGATGTAGGAGGTCGAGCCGTCGCTTTCCGTGGCCTTGGCGATGCCCAGCAACATGCTGAAGGCCTGGAGCATGAGCGGCAGCAGGAAGGTGAAAAGCAGGCGCAGCAGCACTTTGCCCGCGCCGTCGGTCATGAAGGCATCGTAGGCGGTGAGGGCGATGATCGCGAGATAGGCGTATTTCACCAGGCTCTCGATCGAGCCGGCGATTTCGCCGTTGAGCACGGCGCTCATGGCGATCACCAGCAGCAGCGGCACGATCGGCGCCAGCACCAGCGGCACCGCGCGGCTGCGCAACAGCAGCAGCGCGCCGACGCCCACCAGCACGACCGAGGCCAGCGCGTTCCAGCTCAGCCCCGCCGGACTGGAGGCAAAGGCGAAACGCGGCATGGCCGACATCGCCATGCGCAGCGCGAAGGCCACGATCAGGAACCGCGTGGAAGCGCCCACTTGCAGGCAGAGCACCACCACCAGCACGCAGAACAGCATCATCGTGGGCAGCAACAGGAAGATCGGGATGGGCGGGCTGCCCGATGTCAGTGCGAGCATCGCGTCATCCTTTAGCCGGGGTCAGCGCATGGCGCAGGCGTCGGCGGCCCTTGAGCTTGCGATAGGCGGCGGCGGTGCGCCGGGCCACTTCGTCCCAGTCGAGGAGCGTGTCGGGAAGGGCGCTTCCTCCATCCTCGCGTGTCTCGTCGCGCGCGGCGAGGCGTGCGGCGAGGGCGGCGACATCGCCTACCGGGAAATAGCGGCTGGCGGGGAGGCCAAGATCGCGATTGGGCTGGATGTCGCTGAGCAGCACCGGGCAGCGGCAGGCCAGGGCCTCCAGCGCGGCGATCGGCAGGCCTTCGTGGAAAGAGGGCAGCACGAACAGCCCGGCATTGCGCAGCAGCACGCCCAGGCGCGGGCGCGGCACCATGCCCAGGAACCGGATGCGCGCCTCGGCCATGGCCAGCAGATCCTGCGCATAGCGATCGTCCTTGCGGCCCGCTCCGGCGATCACCAGGGTGCGGGTGTCGCCGCTGCGACGGAAGGCTTCGACCAGGGTGTGAATGCCCTTTTCCGGCACCAGACGGGCGACGCAGAGCACGTAGTCTCCGGCCATCAGCCCCAGTTCGGCGAGCACATCCGCGTCGCTCTGCGGCGAGGGCGGCATCGTGCTCACGCCGTTGGGGATGAACTCCACCCGGTCGGCGCGAGTGGGATAGCGCGCCTTCATCCGCTCCGCCAGCGAGGGGGAGACGCAGACGACGCGGTTGGCGGAGCGCAGGCCCAGCCACTCGCCCAGCTTGAGCATCGCCTTGGCCCCGCGTCCCCATTTGTCGCGATCGTAATCGGCGCCGTGGTGGGTCAGCAGCACGCTGAGGCCGAGCAAGCGCGCAAGGGGGGCGAACAGGGCGGGGCCCACGGCGTGGATATGCACGGCGTCCGCTCCGCGCAGGCGCGCATGGAGAATGCCCACCAAGGTGGAGACGAGCGCCTCGCTGATGCGGCCGGTGGGCGAATAGAGGGGTGTCAGGGCGACATGGCGGAAGCTCGTCATCGCCGGATCGACATAAGGGGCGCGGCAGCAGACCTCGATCTCGATGTCCGGCTCGATGGCGGCGATGCGGGGCAGCAGTTCCTCGCAATGGGTTTCGACGCCGCCCATCACGCCGGGGATGCCGCGCAAGCCGGTGACGCTGACCTTCACGACGCCACCTCGCGCGCGGCGTCCATCAGTGCGCCGCGGAACCGCTCCACCGCGCTTTCCACGGAGAAGGCGGCGGCGCGCCGGGCTGCGGCCTCGGAGAAGGCGGCGCGGCGTGGGCCGGTCAGCTCGGTCATGCAGCGGGCCATTGCGGCGTGGTCGTCCATGGCCACCAGCGCGCCCCCGTGGCCGTAGGCCGGTTCGCCGTCCTCAAGCTGGACTTCGAGGATTTCCGCCGGGCCGGAGGGGCAATCGGTGGCGACGACCGGCAGGCCCACTGCCATGGCCTCCATCATCGCATTGGGGAAGCCCTCGGCATGGGAGGTGAGCAGGTAGCAGCCCGCCCGCGCCAGCACGGCATGGGGATTGGACAGGAATCCGGCGAAGCGCACTCGCTCCGCCACGCCCAGCGAAGCCGCCAGGGCCGCCAGATCGTCGCGCAGGGGGCCTTCGCCCAGCACGATCAGGTTGCCGCCGTTTTGCGTATGCGCAAGCGCGCGGATGGCCATGGCGGTGTTCTTGTTGTCCACCAGCCTGCCCATCGTCACGAAGTCTGCCCGGGTAACCGGGATCGCCGGTTCCTGTTCGGCAAGCGCGCGGATGCGGGCCGTATCGACCGGGTTGTAGATCACCGAAATCCGCGCCGGTTCGACGGCGAAATCGCTCTCCAGCGTGCGGGCGACGCCTTCGGAAACGGCGATGACATGCCGTGCGGTGGGATAAGTATTGCGGATCAGCAGGCGGCTGAGGAACGCGAGCCGCCCTGTGCGCAAGTGGGCAGTGGTGTTCACCCGCTCGCTGATCACCGCCGGGCCGCCGGTGCGCCGCATGGCGACGATGGTGGCGACGTTGGCGCGCGAGAGGAACGAAAGTGTCACGTCCGGGCGCAGGCGGCGTACCAGCCTGCGGGTCTCGCGGATGCTGCGCAGCAGGCTGCCGCGCGCGTTCAGGCGCTCGACCTGAACCCCGGCGGGCAGGCGATAGGCTTCCTCCGCCTCGTTATCGAGCAGGGCCACGGTGATGGCGATCTCGTCAGGACGGCGGCTGAGCTGCTCCACCAGCGTCGTGAACACGCGCTCCGCCCCGCCGCCGGCGAGCGAATTGATGACGAAGAGCGCGCGGAGCGGCGATGGAGAACGCATGCGACCTCTCGGGGAACCAGAGCAGGTGCAGCCTAGCCAGCGTCCGGCGCAGACGCGATTGAACATAAGGGCCAATCGCTGGCCCATCGGGGGTATCCGGCCTTGATAATGCGCGGTTTTGTAAACGGTACTGGAAGATCCCGGCCTTTCGGCTTGCGCGCGAAGGGCCGGGATCTTCTTTGCGAGGCGTACCGGCGCGTGTCCCTTTTTACGGCCGGTATTGTGCCTCGGTAGGCAGGATCACGCCGTTGGCCTTGGCATAGGCATCCCAATCGGCGGTGAGTTCGCGCAGCTTCGCGGGGTTGGCGGCGGCAAGGTCGCTGGTCTCGCCGGGGTCGCGGGAGACATCGAACAGGCGCCACTGGCCGTCACCGATGTCCGTCGCCTTCCAGTCGCCCTTGCGCAGGGCGCGGCTGCCGAACAGTTCGGTGCCGAGCGGCTCGTCCGCCGCATGGACCTGCGCGGCCTTGCCCTCCAGCCACGGACGGGCGCTCTTGCCGGTGATCGGCAGGACGATGCGGCCCTGGAACGTGGTGCCGCCGCTCGGCACTCCGGCATAGTCGAGCAGGGTGGGCGCGATGTCGGCCACGCTGACATAGGCCTTGCCCACTCCCTTGGCATGAGCGAGCCCCTTGCCATTGACGAAAGCGACGGTGCGGGTGCCGCCTTCCGAGGCATAGGCCTTGGTCAGCCAGGACGGCGCGGTGGCGGCCTGCGCCCATTCGGTGCCGTAGGTGATGTAGGAATTGGGCTTGCCGCGATTGGCGAAGGTGTTGTCCGCCTCCGCCACCCGGCCGCCGAGCATTTTCGCGCCGGTGGTCTTGTAGTCCAGCCCTTCCGCGCCGTTGTCGGCCAGGAACACGATCACCGTGTTGTCCAGTTCGCCGCTGGCGCGCAGTTCCTCGATCACGCGGCCGACGTTGCGATCCATGCGCTCGACCATGGCGGCGTAGATTTCCATGTCGCGGGCGGCTTCGCGCTTGTCGGCGGCGGACAGGCTATCCCAACCGCCGCGCGGCGCGCGCACGCTGTGGGCGGTGACGCCCTTGGGCAGCAGGCCGAGCTGCTCCTGCCGGGCCAGGCGGCGGCGGCGGATCTCGTCGAAGCCGACGTCGTACTTGCCCGCCTGCCGCGCGACGTCCTCGTCCGGGGCCTGGAGCGGCCAGTGCGGCGCGGTGAAGGCGAGATAGGCGAAGAACGGCTTGTCGGGGCTCTCCCGGCGGCTCTGTTGCAGTTCGGAGATCAGATTGGTGGCATAGGCGTCGGACGAGTAGAAATCTTGCCCCAGCGAAGTCAGCACTTTGCCGTCGCGGGTATAGGTCGCGCCCTTGCCGGGCGCCGCTCCGAGGTCGCGGCCATAGTGGTTCGCCCCGCCTTGCAGCAGCGCGAAGCTGTGCTGGAAACCGCGCGCATGGGGATCGAGGTCGGGCGTCAGGCCCAGATGCCACTTGCCCGAAAGCAGCGTGCGATAGCCGCCTGCCTGAAGCCGATCGGCCAGGCTGGCAACGTCGCGGCTGAGATAGCCTTCGTAGCCGGGCTGGCCCTTCTGGTTGGGCGCGGTCAGTTCCGCCATGCTGCCCAGGCCCGCGCGGTGGTTGTCGGTGCCGGAAAGCAGCATCGAGCGCGTGGGCGAGCAGGTGGGGGCGGTGTGGAAGCCGGTCAGGCGCAGGCCGTCCAGCGCCAGCTTGTCGAGATTGGGCGTGGCGATCTCGCTGCCGAAAGCGCCGATGTCGGAAAAGCCGAGGTCGTCGGCGATGATGACGAGGAAGTTGGGGCGGGCCTGTGCCTGCTGCCGGGCGGCGGCGGCCTGAGTAGATGCTGGCGCCTTAGCCAAAACGGGGGCAGTGGACGCGAGGAGTGCCGCGCCGAGGGCGGCAGCGAAAGCGAAACGCGAGGTTTTCATCAAGTGGTCCTTGGTAGAAAAGCCCCGCGCCGCAACGGGAGTGCGGCGCGGGTGAAGGTACGGCCCGTGCAGGGAGTGAGGGATCAGGCCGGTTCGTAAGTGGTTGCCTTTTCCTTGCGCGTGGTGCGGCTCTGGCGGCCGTCGATCGCTACCGGCACCGATCCTGCGATCGTCGCGCGGCGCAGGGTGCGGCGCTGGAGGCCGAAATCGGCCACGGCGCGGTGCTGGGTGGCCTGGTTGTCCCAGAATGCCACGTCGCCGGGCTGCCAGCGCCAGCGCACGACGTTTTCGGGGCGGGTGATGTGTTCCTGAAGGATCGAGAAGATCCGCGCCGAATCCGCCTGGTTCAGGCCGACGATCCGCTTCACGAAATGGCCGAGCAGCAGCCCGCGCTGGCCGGATACGGGGTGCACGCGCACCAGCGGGTGCTCGGTTTCGTAGACGGTCGAGGCGAAGATGTTCTTCTGGAACTGGGCGCGGTTCTGGCTGGCTTCGTCATCTTTCGGTGCGTTGCCCAGCACAGCTGCGTAATCGTAGTCGTTCGAGTGGACGGCCCAGAGATTGTTCACCAGCTGGCGCAGGCTTTCCGGCAGGCCCTCGTAAGCGGTTTCGGTGTTGGCCCAGACGGTGTCGCCGCCCGCTTCCGGGATGGTGATCGCGCGCAGGATCGATCCGGCGGGATAGGCGTCGGTGAAGGTTACGTCGGTGTGCCAGCTGGAGGCGGCGTAGCCCTCCTTGCTGTCGAGTTCGAGCAGGTAGCGCGATCCTTCGGCCACCGGCACCGTCGGGTGGGCGACGGGATCGCCGAACAGCGAGGCGAATTCCTCGTGCCGCTGGTCGGTCAATTCGTGCTGGCCGCGGAAGAACACCACCTTGTGGCGGACCAGCGCGTCCTTGATGGCTTGCACGGTATCGCCGTCGAGTTCGCCTGAGAGGGTGACGCCGCGAATTTCGGCGCCGATGGTGCCGGTGATCGGCGCCACGTCGAGCGGGGAGGCGGGATCCTTGGCATTGGCGTAAGTGGCAATCGAAGTCATGGCATTCACTCCTTCTTCTTGAACGGGATGGATTTTATTCGGCCCCTGTCACTCGGCAGGCACCAGCGCGGCGGCGTGGACTTCATCGCGGGCCCTGAGCTGGCGGCGGATTTCGGCGTGGCGGTCGGCGTTCAGCGGGAAACCGGCGACGAGCGCGGCGGCCAGGGTGTGGGCAAGGGTCGGGCCGAGGGCGAAGACCAGCAGCAGCGCGTTCAGCGCCTCGGGCGTGTTGGTCGCGGCCTTGGGGTCGAAGCCGAAGGCGGTGACGAGCGGCAGGGCGATACCGAAGGCCAGCGCGCCGCCCAGCTTCATCGAGACGCTGAAGACCGAATAGTAGAGGCCCACGCGGTCCTCGCCGGTCTCGGCGCGATGCAGGTCGGCCACGTCGGCCACCATCGAGCGCAGCATGAGGTTGCCCGAACCTTGCGAAAGGCCCTGGGCAATGGCGAGGGCCATCATCAGGCCGAAGCGGTCGGGCGTCAGGAACACGAGGCCGAAGTTGATCGCGGCCTGGGTCAGTTCGGCAGCCACGGCGGCGCGGCTCTTGCCGAGGTGCTGGCCGATGCGGCGCCAGATCGGCCCGGCGAGCACGCCGAACGAATACTGGAGCAGGAAGAACCCGGCCGCCCATTCGGGGCGCTGGAAGTAGATGGTGACGATGAACAGCAGCAGCGCGGTGCGCACGCCCTGTCCGGCAGTGACGGCGGCGTCGGCGGCGAGTACCCGCAGCAGCAGCGGATTGCCGAAGACGGCTTTCAGCGTCCTGCCCAGGGCGAAGCGCTCGGCGCCGGAGGGCGCGCTATGGTCGGGCATGGCGGTGAGGGTCAGCAGCAGGCCGGGGACGGCGGTGACGAGCACCAGCGTGCCGAACAGGGTCAGGCGCAGCGGGCCGTCATCGGGGCGAAGCTGGTCCGCCACGGCGGGCAGGAGCAAGGTCAGCACCAGCGCGCTCGACGAGAGCAGCGTGAACTGCGAGGCGATGCGGGTGCGCTGGTCGTAATCGCCGCTGACTTCGCCGGACCAGGCCATCAGCGTGGTCGTGGTGGTGGAGGCACCGGTGTAGTAGCAGATCACGCCGATCCCGACCCAGGTGAGCGTCGCGCCCTCGGGCGGGAAGAACAGCATGGCGCTGCCGATGATGAACAGCAGCCCGCCGCCTGCGATCCAGGGCCGTCGCCGTCCGAAACGGCTGATGGTGCGATCGCTCAGCGCGCCGATCACCGGATCGAGCAGGGAATTCACCACTTGCCCGATCAGGTAGACCAGCCCCAGCCCCGCCAGCGGAATGGCATAGTGGCGCGAGAGGATTGCGGGCACGAAGGCCATCACCGGCTGGGCGGCGGCGTAGATTGGCACCGACATCGCGGTGAAGCGCAGGAGGCGCCAGCCATCGAGGGGTTCCTGTCGTGCATGCGATGTTTGGAATGTCTCGGGTTTCATGGCTGACGCCTCCTGGTCGGGAGAGGGCTAGTTGCGAGCGGGATCAGAGCTTGGTGCGAAGGGTGGCGCCGAAAGTGCGCGGCTCGCCGAGCTGGGCGGTGACGACGCCGGTGTTCGCCGCGCCCAGGCTGACGTAGTAGTTCTTGTCGAACAGGTTCCGCGCCCAGATCGAGAAGTCCCAGAAGCCGTCGTCGGTCCTCAGGCCGATGCGGCCGTTGGCAAGGCCGAAGCCGGGAATCTGCGCCCAGGCCGAGTTCGAGGCCGAGGTGTTGAAGTTCGATCGATAGGCGTAGTCGGCATGGGCATAGAGCCCCAGTTCCTTGCCGCCGAGTTCCGTGAGGGGGGTGCTGAAGTCAGCGCCCACGGTCCAGGCCCACTTCGGCACGCCCGGCAGGCGCTCGCCCGAGAGATCCTGGATCGCGCCGAGGTTCTGGCGCTCGAAGGCTTGCGGGGCGTTCTTGTAGGTGACGTAGGTGGCGTCGGTATAAGTGGCAGAGGCGTTGAAGCTCAGGCTGTCGGTGGGGGCGATGTTGAATTCGCCCTCAATG
Source organism: Novosphingobium sp. ZW T3_23 (assembly GCF_044987305.1). NCBI lineage: Bacteria > Pseudomonadati > Pseudomonadota > Alphaproteobacteria > Sphingomonadales > Sphingomonadaceae > Novosphingobium > Novosphingobium sp. ZW T3_23. The sequence continues at coordinate 1,826 of NZ_JBJDRF010000066.1, read as the reverse complement.
CCGCGCGAGCGAACCTTGGGGATGTTCGAGATGTACTGGCGGCCGACCACGGCGCCTGCGGGCAGGTCGGTGATGGTGGTCTGGTAGTCGCTGATCTCGGTCCAGAAGGCGGCGGCGTTGAAGGTGGCGCGGCGATCCAGGAACTGGGACTTGAGGCCGAGTTCGAAGGCGTCGACCTTCTCCGGCTTCACGTCGGGTTCCACGCCCACCGGCAGGACCGACAGGTTGAGCCCGCCCGACTTGTTGCCGCGCGAATAGCTGCCGTAGACGTTGACGTCCTGCGCCACCTTCCAGTTCAGCGTGACAAGGCCGGAGAGGCTGTTGTCGGTGAAGCTGGTGGCGTAGCTCGTCACCGGGTTGAACTGGGTGCGGATGGCGTTGATCGCGGTCTGCTGCGCGGCGGTGAAGCCCGAGATGTCGGCGCCGTCCACCCAGAACTGGTTGTAGGCGCCCTCCTTCTTCTCATGCGTGAAGCGCAGGCCGGTGGTGAGGGTGAGGGCGTCGGTAACGTGCCAGTCGGTCTGGCCGAACACCGCGAAGGTCTTGGTTTCGGGCGTCGAGGTGGAATTGGATTCGAAACCGTCGAGCGCGGCATTGGCGATCGTCTGGTTGGCGGTGGGCAGGTTCCACAGCGCGGCGGCCGAACCATAGCGCGAGGCGCCGTAGCCGCGCACGATCTGCCAGAAGTAATAAGCGCCCACCACGTAGTCGAACGCGCCGCCGGTCTTGGAGGCCAGGCGAAGCTCCTGGCTGAACTGGCGCTGGCGATTGGCCTGCTGGGCCTTGGTGACGATCGGCAGCGAGGTGCTGTCGCCGTCGTTGGCGGGGTTCCAGTCCCACCAGCGATAGGCGGTGATGGAGGTCAGCGCGGCATTGCCGAGGTTCCAGTTGACCTCGCCCGAGACGCCGTAGCCGGCCATGTTCGACTGGTAGTGGCTGTTCGCCTCGCCCACCCGGTCGAAGGCGTTGAAGCTGGGCAGGGTATAGCCGGGGAAACGCGCGGCGCGCTGGGCCCAGTTGTTGGCGATCACGGCGCCGTTGTCGTAGGTGGTGTGCAGGCCGGCGAAGACGTTGAGGACGTGGTTCTGCTTCTGCTTGGCGTAGTCGCCGATGATGCGGACTTCGAAGTCCGGATCGGGCGTGAACAGCAGCTGGCCGCGGATCGACTTGTTCAGATAGTCCTGCGCGCGGGTGTTGGTGGTCTTGTTCCAGAGGAAGCCGTTGTTCTCGCTGATCGCGCCGGACAGGCGCACTGCCAGCAAGTCCTTGAAGATCCCCGCTGAGCCCGAGGCGCGGAACTGGTAGAAGCCGTAATTGCCGATGCTGGCCTCTGCCGAGAGTTCCGGATCAAAGCTGGGCTTGCGCGAAGTGACGTTGATCACGCCCGAGGTGGTGTTCTTGCCGAACAGCGTGCCCTGCGGGCCGCGCAGAACTTCGATGCCCTGAAGGTCGACGAGGTCGAACTGCGCCAGGCCGACGCGGCCGTAGTAGACGTTGTCGATGTAGAAGCCGACGCCGTTCTCCAGGCCGTCGTTGGTGAGCGAGATGTTCGAGCCGAGGCCGCGAATGTTGATGTTGGTATTGCGCGCGTTGTAGGTGATGACCTGAAGGCTGGGCACCTGCTGCGAAATGGAGCCGAGCGTGTAGTCGCCGCGCTTTTCCAAGGTGGCGGCGCTGATCACGCTGATGGCGACCGGCACGTCCTGCACGTTCTCGTCGCGGCGGCGCGAGGCGGTGACGACGATGGCTTCTCCGCTGCCGCCCTCGGCGGCGACTTCCGCCGCGACGAGAACGTGCAGGACGTGCCGGTCGCCATCAGCGTGATC
>NZ_JBJDRF010000065.1:0-24207 GCF_044987305.1 Novosphingobium sp. ZW T3_23 | reverse complement strand
GCTCAACGCTCGTCACCAGCCAGCTTCCCGTGGCCCGCTGGCATCAGACCATAAACGATCCGACCTACGCCGACGCCATCCTGGACCGCCTCGTGCACAACGCACACCGGCTCGAACTCGAGGGTGAGTCCATGCGCCGGCCTGCGACCCAAACCGCAGCTTGACCACCGCCAACCCCTAATGCCATCAGGCGAAACGATCTGGCTTCTGCCCGGCCGGGATCAAATCGGAATGATGGCCGGGATCAGATTGGAACAGGCGGCCGGGATCATCGGAATCCGCAGCCCCGGTAAGCTTCTATTCCATTCATGTCCCATTCGCTCATAGATTGACTCCCAAGCTTCGTGACTGTGATCCGTAACCCGGATGGGGGCCAGCAGATTGCACCCAGTGCGCAGAAAGTCAGGCAGGGTGTCCTTGTAATGCGTCGGACAGATAGACTGCCAGAGAGGTAGCTGCGGACCGGGCTCGACACCGGCTACCAAGCGGCCTTCAGTCTACTTGGTCCGATCGCTTTCGCGATCCTCAAGCATGGGACACGTCCAACGGTGCAGCCGCAGCTGGGCGAAAGATTCCATGACCATTACCGGGAACAACCGGGCTTGCATGATGTTAATTCCGGGCTGTCTAGCGACAGCATCGCGATGGTGCCTATCACCCCCCGGCCCATCGCACAGAGGTCGTCCCTTTTGCGGGGGGCGGCCTCTTTTCGGTTCAGTCTGATTTCCGCAGGAACATTTAGACAGTTGGCGCGATTTTAGCGCGTCGCTCTGCATGCGATAACCCGAACCTATGCCTCGCAGTCCCCTAATACGGACAGCGAGGCTTTTTTATGGCGGCGACGCGCCATCCTGTGGTGGACCAACCCTCCGTCTCGTGACCGCCCCTTGCACGACGGGGTGCCTTCCTAATTTTCCCGCAAAATTCAGTGATACCAAAGTTCTGCCGCGCTGTCCCATCGCGCACTCAGGCTGTTTGCCCTTTGCACCCCGAACTTATTCTCGTAGGCCGTATGCACCCGAAGCATTAAGTCGATACCTCCGACCAAGGCCAAAGTCTCGCCGATCGAGAGCAGCGCGCGTCGAGAAACTGAATCCGCTTCATCTCGTGGAAATAAGCTCGCAGGGAGGATTCTTCCGGTAGCGATTTCTTCAGAAAGGTTCTTATCGGCGGATCGCAGCTCAAGATATTCGGATAGCAGCTGGTCTATCTTGTCAACTAGGAGATCTAATTGAATCTCGTTCATTATAGCCCCCGGTTTGCAAAGGACTTCATTTGGCGGTCAGAGCGAGGATGTGTAAACGGCACGGTCCTGCCGCTAGGTAAGGCATTGGCGTTGACCTGACATTGTCGCAGCCGCGACCGAGGCAATGCTAACACGGATCAAGGTCGGAACAACGCTCGTTGCAGGATGTTAACCGTGGGTCGTTCTCCAGCGACGTTACGGTGATCATCCCTCCCTCGCTTCGCCGTACAGAGGCCGTCTCTCCAGCGAGGGTCGGCCTCTTTTCGCTTTCAGCTTAACCCCATCAGCCGCGCGGTGTCCGCTGGAAGCCGCAGAGACCCAATCTCGCATCCCTTGACCGGCTCACACTTCGTCGGGTCAATGATCTGGATAGGGAGCATTTCCTCATCACCTTGGGTTCGCGCCTTACCGTGCCGATCGAGTGGGGCACTGGAGAGCGTGCGCGCTCGGGGCACTTGAGCTAAGGCGCGCGCCGGTTCAGCGTGTCGATCCTGCCCTGTACCCGTCGATCCTGGAGCAGTTCCTCCGTGGCGGCGGCCATACGCCGGCACCAATTGGGATGAGTGCCGACGGTGCCGGGTATGTTGGGCTGTTCTTCGAGGCCGAGCAGGTCTTCCAAGGCCACGATCGCCAGGTCGGATCGTGCGCCGGCCACGTGAGACACGGCAGCATCGACGATGGCCTCCGGTTCGGTGGAGGACGTCTCGGTGGAGGGGGGCGTGCCGCCGATAGCCTGCCACAGCGCCTGCCGCTCCTCGCTGCGCTTATCCTGCTCGATCTGCGGGTCGCCGCCGCGCCCCAATCGGCTATTCCAGGCGAGATCCCTGCCACTCCACCAGCCCGCCACGGTAGGGGTGTCGTGCGTGCTCGTCATGGCAACGCTCGCCGCTTCGAACGTCGCAGGGGCGCGGTACGAGCCCTTTGCCGATCGTTCAAACCAGAGCACACGCATGCCCAGCAAGTCGCGGCCCGCCAGCACTTCGTCAAAACCGGGAGGGCGTGTGCCGAGGTCTTCCGCGATTATCACCGCCTTGGCGAGGTGAGACTCCAACGCGATGAGCCGCACCATGTCGCGGAACGGAAACGAAAGATAAGCGCCTTGCGCCGCATCCGCGCCTGCCGGGATAATCCAGAGACGCGAGAGGCCAAACGCGTGATCGATGCGTAGCCCTCCCGCATGGCGCAGCGCTGAACGAATGGTAGCGAGCCAGGGTTCGAAGCCGGAGCGGGCCAGACCCCTGGGTGAAAACGCGGTGAGCCCCCAATTCTGCCCTTCCGGCCCCAGCGGATCGGGAGGAGCGCCGATGGTGAGACCGGAAAAGACGTCTTGCTGCATCGCCCAGGCATCGCTGCCGCCGGGATCGATGCCTACCGCGAGATCGGCGATGAGCCCGATCGCCATCCCGGCCCCCCGCGCCCTGTCTTGAGAATGGGCGAGCGACAAGCCGGCCAACCATTGTGCGAACAGGTGAAAGGCGATCTCCTGCGCATGATCTTCCCGGAAACGCGCCACTGCCGGACTGCTGGTGTCGCGGTATTCGGCCGGCCAATCCCGCCAGTCCGGCGCCCCGCCGCCCGCATGCCGAGGGCCGAAATGCAAGGAGAGGGCCTCAAACAGGGCATGCCGCTGCAACGCCTCTCCTTGCGTGCCCACCCAGGCATCGATGCGGGCGCGCGTGGAAGGTTCGAGCGCCGCAAAAAGGCAGCGCAGTGCCTTGCTTCGATTGGAAAGGGCTGACTCCCAGTCGATGATCGCGCCTCCTCCCTCCTCCTCGAAACCGGGAAGACCCGCCAATCGCGGCGCGGCCAATGCGGTGTTGAAGAAGAGCCGGCTCGACGGGCTATAGGGACTGAACCCCGCACCGGCGTGGGCGGAGATGGCATGAACGGGGCTGATCGCCACCGCGTCCGCGCCGCGCTGCGCGAACAGGGCGACCGCCTCTGACAGCGCCTCCAGATCGCCGAACGGAGCCGGCCGCCCAGTCCGCAACGAGGGTATCTGTATCGCCGGTCCCCAGCATCTTTTGCGGCCTTCGGGCCCGCCGGGGTAAAAACAGGTCGGGGGGGCCACGGCGAGCCGAACCTGCCGTCCCAGAATCCGCACCCGGTAGTATCCAGCCTTCTCGACAGGGGGAAGCCGGCCATCGACCGGCACGACCTGCCGTGCCGGCCCGCCGGTTTCGGGAACGATCTCGGCATGGACGGCCCGCTTCAGGTCGTGCGCCAAGCCTATCGGCTTTCCCACGTCGGCAGTCAGCAGTCGCGGAACAGACTGAAGTTCGGCTTCCACAGCCGCCCTGCTTTCCCGGATGTCTACCGGATTCGACGCCGGATAGCCCAGCCTTTCAAGGATCGCGCGCAGCGCCTCGTCGGAGACGACATTCGCCTTGCCGTCGGCGCCTTGCCAATGCCGCTGCAGCCCGGCCGCTGCGGCAAGGTCCTGAAGCGGCTCATTGCTCGTAGGGTTGAAGCGGATCGCGTCCATGGCTTTCAGCGTGGGTACTTCTGGACTTGCGGGGAGCCTTCTTGGCCTGCTCCGGGATCGCCACGGCCTCGGCCGGGACAATCCCAGACCTCGATCAAAGACCGCAGGATCGCGACGGGTACAGCGCACACCCCGAAGATCGCGTAAAGAATATAAGGCCGAATGCGGGGCTCTCCGCCGCGATGTTCGGTGCCGAGGCGCCTGTAGCCCTGGTATCGGTGCTCTTTCATCATCTTGTTCCAGTCGAGTGCGGCAGATCGAGCCCCGCCAGGATTCCGCCTTTGCAACGCAGGAGCGGCACCGCGGGTTTCCGTGCCGCCTCTCCGTGCCGCCTCTCCCCACGCCCACAAGCCGTGCCCGGCGCGCAGACATATCATGTAAGCCCCTATCGGGGTGCGGTGAAAGCCGGCCCTGTTCGCCTAACTTCAGGCTAGGCCGAGCGACCCGCGTTGGGCAGGACCGACGTTTTCGAGCCCGGCTTGGAATTGCGAATCCCCATCCAACACCCGCCATTCCGAAAGCCAAGACGATCGTTCCACGAAGCGAGAGACGGGCCCGTGGCTGCCGGAACCCACACATTTAAGATGGTGAAGGGTCAAAATCGAACCTTGATGCCTGATGTACGCCGCCTAGGCGCACAGCATTGACCCGTATGCCACAGCGGCGTACAATGATCTTCTTAACGGAGGTAGTCATGCTGGCACACCACGACATCACGAGTTCAATAGACGAACGCAGCACCGAGCGCATGTCGTTTCGCACCAAGCCGCGCATCAAGGACGCCATCCAGAAGGCCGCTGCGCTTTCAGGGGTGGACGATTCCGTCTTCACTATGAACGCTGCGTATCGTGCCGCGATGGAGACGATCTCGACCCATGAACGCACGACGCTAAGCACAGTCGATCACGAAGCCTTTTTCGCCGCGCTCGACCGTCCCGCTGCGCCGACCGACAAATTGCGCGCAGCCTTCTCCCGTCACAACGAGACGATCGAGAGTAAGTGACCGACACCATGACGAATGCAAAGTTCATCATTGAGCCGCTCGAACCGTCCAAGCACGATCGAGCGGCCTTTTCATGTGGCGTCGAGCAGGTCGACAACTTCTTCAAGCGCACAGCGAACAAGCTCGCCCGCGCAGGCAACTTACGGGTTCACGTCCTCACCGAGCCCGATGGATCGATCGTCGGCTTTTACGCCCTCAATGCCCATTCAATCCACTACGCAGACCTTCCCGAGCAGTTCAAACGAGACCGCCCAGGTCACGGAACAATCCCCGCCGCCTTCATCTCCATGATCGGAGTCGACAGCCGCTACCAGGGACGAGGCTATGGCGGGGATCTCCTCGTCGACTGCCTACGCCGCATCGCGCGTGCAGCCGAGGCCATCGGTATCCGTGTCGTGCTTCTAGACGTGCTCGATTGCGGCTCAGCAAGCGCAGTTGAAGGCAGAATCCAGCTTTACGGCTCCTACGGATTTGCGTCCTTGCCCACACAAAAGCTCAGAATGTTTCTTCCACTCTCGGACGTGGAAGTCCTACTCTAAGGAGACTGATAAAGCAGCCCTGCACGACCGGATATGGCACACTCGGCAAAGGGCTCTGCAACGACATGAAAGCGGCATAGCGTGCCTTCAAATACGTCGGTGTCGGCCTCGAAGGCTGACCCTTGCGGTCGGTTCAGGCTTTTATCTGTGGCGCTTAGATGCGGAATGGCATCTGTGGACGCCCCTTCGGATGCAAGCAGTAAATTGGGGCATGTTGGCACGTAGTCGGATGCTGTCATCTGTCCGGCCTCGATGAGCAGCGCCATATGCTGCGGGCCAGTATGGGAGTTCGCGGACCGGATCCATTACAGCTTTGCGCGCTTGGCTAGCGCTCTGCCATTCCCTGGTTCTCCCAGCCCCGTCTCGCCGACTGTTGTGCCATACCCCCCTTCGACCGCCTACGTCCCCGACGCCTCTGGTTGCTGCCGCAGCTTACGCCGCGACCGCCGCCGGAGCCCTGTAATCTTCGTTCTTGATGAGCAACGCCCAGACCATGCGCGCCATCTTGTTGGCTAGCGCGACCGAGACCAGCATGCGCGGCTTGCGCGCGAGCATTCGCTCCATCCATGAGCCTGCCGCCGCACCATACCGGCTTGCCTGTCTCACCATCGAACTGCCGCCGATGATGAGCAATCGTCTGATCGTGCGTTCACCCATCTTCGATATGCTCCCGAGCCGCTGTTTGCCCCCGGTCGAGTGTTGCCGTGGGGCAAGGCCAAGCCAAGCGGCGAAGTCCCGGCCTTTGCGGAAGGTTTCGATCGGCGGCGCCAGCGCGATAATGGCTGTCGCGGCGATGGGACCAATCCCCGGGATGGTCATCAGACGGCGTGCGGCCTCATCCTCCTTGGCGCGTCGTGCGATCTCACGGTCGAGCACAGAAATCTGCTGATCGAGCTCGCCTAGCATATCGACCATCAGCTTGAAGATAGGCCTCGCCGCCTCCGGCAAAGTCGCCGCCATCTCCTCTTCCTCGAGAAGATCAGCCAGCATCGTCATGTGTGCAGTGCCGCGCGGTGCGACCCAACCATACTCCGCCAGGTGCCCGCGGATCGCGTTGATCAACTGGGTGCGCTGACGAACCGCCAGATCGCGCGTGCGGAACACGAGCCCTGCAGCCTGCTACTCTTCGCTCTTCACCGCCACAAAGCGCATGCCAGGTCGTTGAGCGGCTTCGCAGATCGCCTCAGCGTCGATCGCATCATTCTTGTTCCGCTTCACGAACGGTTTCACGTAGGCAGGCGGGATCAGCCGCACATCATGCCCCAGCGCTATAAGCTGGCGCGCCCAGTGATGGGCGCCACCGCACGCCTCGAGTGCCACCACGCAGGCCGGCTGACCTACGAAAAACTCGAGTAACTTGGCTCTTGTCAACTTGCGAGTGAACACCATCGCGCCGCGCTCATCGGCGCCATGCGCATGAAAAACGTTCTTGGCGATATCCAGACCGATTGTGGTAACCTGTGACACGGACGCCTCCTCAGTGGTGCTTCAACACCTCCACTTTGCCATAAAGGCCGTCGGGGGGCGTCCACCCCATCAGCTTTTGCTTCCCAGGCGCCGAACCACAGTTGTATCAAATCAGCATAGATCTAAATCAACAAAGCTTCTGCCAGCACTTGCGCAGCGGAAGCCGTGGGCGCCAGGGCTGGGGCTTTCACGCCATTGGCTTTCGCCGCCTCCGCCACCGTTGCCAGAACGGTTGAGGTCTTCGCCGTCCTCGCCGCAACTTGCAGCGCCGTCACCCGGTTGGTGTTGGGCAAGATCTGGATCGTCGCTGCGCCTTGTTCGTCAGTCCAGCTATCGCCCTTGAGTTTGGTGCGGCCCTCCGCGAGTTGCACGGTCTTGCCTGCCGCGATGGGGGACCGTAGCGGTGCCGACAGAGAGGAAGACCGTGATCGAGATGGGAACGTCCTGCAGACGCTCCTCCACTCGTCGAGCGGTGACGATGATGTCCGGGTTCAGGTTGGTAGATCAGCCGCAGCGCATTATGACCATCGGCCGCCGAAAGTGGGCACGTCAGTTCTGATCAGTGCAGGCTGGTATGAGGCTCTGCCGGACTAATTTTCCACCTCCTCAGGCTCCGGGCGATCCAGTTCGTCTGCCAAGGGGTCTTCCTCGATGCCCTGAAGCGCGGTGCCGGAAACATAGGCGGCCCGGCCAAGCAATTGTGCTCCGATGGGAAGGGTGATCAGCAGGAAGATCACCGCAAGGAAACCAGATGCGCGGCTTTCCACGTTCTGCGACGCCATGACGCCAGCCAGTAGCAGGCTGGTGCCGAGCGTCCCAGCCTTGGTGCCGCTGTGCATGCGCTGAAGGGGATCGCGAAGCCTTATCAATCCTATCGCCGCTACCAGCAGAAACCCCGCGCCAAGGATCATCAGTATCTCTGCTAAGATGGTCATGGCTTGCGGCCCCGTTGTTCGAGAAATGCAGCGAATGCTGCGGTGGCCACGAAGTTGATCAGCGAGATCCCCAGCGCCACATCTAGGAACAACGCTCTACCGGTGCTCAACGCAGCGATGGCCGTGAAGCCGACCGCAACCGCAGTCAACATATCGAGCGCAATGAAACGATCTGCCAGACTGGGCCCACGGACCATTCGCCATCCCGCCAGAATCAGCGCGATCGCGAGGACTAGCGCCAGTGATGCGGCCAGTGTCTGATGGTCCATCATGTTTCCAATTCCGCTATCCATCGTTCGTACAAGCGCTTGAATCGCATCGCCGACTGGTGCGGGTCGGAGGCGTCAAGGACGTGAAGATACAGGAATCGCCGATCCCTCGACACATGGAGGCAAGTCGACCCCGGAGTGAGGGACGTAAAATAAGCGAACATGGCCACCGCCCAAGGTTTGCGCACGGCAATCGGCACGGCCACGATCGCAGGCGTCGTGCGGATTGATGGCGAGAGCACGATCCGCGCGACGGACAGCGAGGATGCGACGACATCCCAAAGGAAAACCGCCGCAAGGATGGCCACGGCCCTGACGCGCCGCGCAATCATGGCTGATTTCCCGACAAGGCGCGTGCCGACAGTTCCGCCAGTTCCCATAAGGGCTGCGGCGTCAGGCCGATAGCTACCGTTGCGCCGCTGAGCAGGGACATCGCCGCCAGGCCGCTCGCCGGGATGGGGCGAGTCCGTCCGCGCGCATCCTTCCAGCATGCATCTGCCCAGAACAGCGCCATCGAGACGATCGTCATCAGACCCGCCAGTATACCCGCTGCCATCATCCAGGTGTGTCCAGCGGCAAGGCTTTCGCGAAGGACAATGAATTTTGCCCAAAAGCCGGAGAAAGGCGGAATCCCGGACAAGGACAAGACCGGCACAGCGAACAGAAAGGCGAACAGCGGATTGTTACGTAGCATGCCGCCGGTTCGCGTCAGGTCCCAGCTGCCGCTGGCACGGCGGATCAGGCCAGCCCCGAGAAACAGGTTGGTTTGAACGATGATTGAGTGGACCATGTAGAATACAGCTGCAGCGATGCCCCGGTTGTTTGCTAAGGCCAAGCCGACGGCCATGTAGCCCACCTGCGCGATGACGTGATACGACAAGATGCGACGCATATCGGTCTGGGCCAAGGCGCCCATCGCGCACACTATCATGGTCACACCTGCAACCCACGGCAAAATGCCAACGATATGCGCGGCGCCCCTGGCTCCGGCGGAAAGTCCAAGCATTCCCACGAGTACGAACAGCAATCCATAGAAAGCCATTTTGGTGAGAAGCCCGGCGAATGTCGCGACGACGCTTGTCGGGGCGGTATGGTACGAGGCCGGCAGCCAGAGATGGAAAGGCGCAAGACCTGATTTCAAACCAAGCCCTCCCAGCAGCAGGCCAGCCGCAATCGCGAGCGAGTAGCTAGGCTCTGCGCTTGAAAGGATGGTACGGATCGACGGCATGTCGAGCGTCCCGGCTGTTCCGTAGACCAGCCCGATTCCCAGCAGAATGAACGTCGCTGCCATCATGGCGAAGGCCGCATAGCGGATGGCTCCATCGATCTGTGCGATCCTGCGGTCGAGCGTCAGAAGACCCAGAGCAGCAAGGAGCGCCAACTCGAACCAGACATAGAGATTGAACAGGTCGTTGGTGAGAAAAGCACCGTTCACCGCGCCAATCATGGCCAGCATCAGTGCATCAAATCCTGCCTTGCGGCGGCGAGGTCCTATGTCTCCGATGGAGTAGATCATGACCGCTGTGGCAACCAGGGTCGTCACGGCGACCAGCAGCACACCCGGCAACGAAGCTGAGAACGCGATTCCGAAGCCGATCGGCCAATCACCGAAGACCTCGGTCGGCACAGGCCCTGTACCCGGCAGGACGCGGGACAAAAGTAGAAGCGTGGAAGTGACCAGGACTGCGATCGTCGCCAAGGCCACGCCGAGGCTTGCGCGAGGCCGTTCGCGCAGCAGCATCGCCAGAGCAGCACCCAGGAAGGGCACCAGCACCGGAGCTGCGATCAGTGGTGCCTCAGGCATCCGTCGGATCGTTCGTTCGCGGTGCGCCAAGTCGGCTGGCTGCCTCCAGCTTGCGGGCGTCCAGCGTCAATTTGGCCCGCCAGGTGCGCAGGATCAGCACGCCCGTCATCACCGTAAGCGCAAAACCGATGACGATCGCCGTCAGGATCATCGCCTGGATGGTCGGATCGGAAGCTGCTCCCAGCGTTTCAGCATCATCGGCGATGATGGGAGGTTGCCCGGACCCGGCGCCTCCCGCCAGGAACAGCAGCAGGTTGACGGCAGTGGCCAGCAACGAGAAGCCAAGGAGCATGCGGACCAGATTTCGCGACAGGATCATGAACAGCGCGCAGGCAGTGATCCCTGCGCCCGCCACGGCATAGAGCAGGATCATCGTGATGCCTCCCGTTGCAGTCCGAACAGGAACGTCAGCACCGCCCCCAGCACAACCAGATAAACGCCGAGGTCGAACAAAAGCGCGGTCCCGATGGCGGGAAGCCATTGAGCAGGCTCCCACCACAGCTGGGTAAGGTAAGGGCGCTGCACGAGAATTGCCGGAATCCCGCTTAGGAGAGCGAGGGCCAGTCCTATCCCCACCAGTGTAAGCGGCCTCACCCGCAAGGCATGCTCTGCGCGGCCGACGCCGTAAGCAAGGGACACGATCGCGAATGCCAGCGCTGCCATCAGTCCGCCCACGAACCCGCCGCCCGGATCATTGTGCCCGCGCCACAGAATTGCCAGCGAACATGCCAGTACCAGCCCGGCAAGCGGCCATCCGAACGCCCGAAAAGAATAATGACCGGTTTTGTGCCCATTCGCCGCACCTTCCTTGCTATCGCGGGACATCAACAGAGAGCGTGCCAAAACCGCGGCGACGGCGATCACGGTAGTTTCGCCTAGTGTGTCGAACGCGCGAAAATCGACCAGGATCACGTTGACCACATTCCGGCCATGCGCGGCGACATAGCTCAGGCGGCCGTATAGCTCGCTGACAGATGAAGGCTTCAGCGCCGATGCCATGTCGAGTACCGCCAGGGCGAGCAGAGCGGCCAGAGCCAAGGCCAGCGTCAGATCGACCCAGCGCATCGATGAAGTGCGCGTGGGCGGCGTCGTCAGCGGCACCGCGATCAGCAGCGCGGTCAGCAATACCACCAGGAGCGCTTCCACCGCAAACTGGGTGAGGGCAAGGTCCGGGGCATTGTTCAGAAGGAATGTGACCGCCACCGCGAACCCGGTAAGCCCCGTCGCCACCATCGAGGCGATGAGCGAACGTCCCAGTGCCGCCATGATCGCACCGCCCAGCGCAATGGCTGCAACCAGCGCGGAGGCCAAATCGACAGACCCCGTTATGGGTAGTTTGGGGAACGCGCCAGCAGCAATCACGGACCATGTCAGCAGGGCGATCATGCCTGCCATGACCGTGAGCAGATAACGCCGCAGGTCGCCATGCTGAATCCGGCGCGTCAAGCTAAGCGATCCACCGACCAGCGCCCGAAGAGACACTGCCCAGAGGCGCTCCACGGAAAAGACGTCGAGCCGATCGATACCGCGCAGCCGGTCGTGAATCTTCCGCCAGAAGCGAATGATGAAGGCTCCGGTCAATACGACGACCGCGCTGAGCAACAGCATCGGTGTAACCCCATGCCAGACGGCGATATCCACATCCACGGGGCGACCGTAGACCGCTGCGACTGCCGGACGCAAAGCCGCGCGGGTGATCCAGTCCGGCTCGAGGCTGATGACAAGGCCGGCCATCGCCAGCAGCAGCGGCGGGATGGCGATCGCCAGGCTTTCGCGATGGCGGATCTGCGTGACTTTTCCCTGCCCCATGAAGAACGGCCGCAAGGTGATGACGCCCGCCACGCCGACCATGACAGCGTTCACCAGCACGGCGATCGCCAGAGGCAACAGCGCCCAACTGCTTTCGAGTTGCGCCTCGAACAGAAATTCCTTCGACACGAAGCCGATGAACGGTGGAATTCCAGCCATGGACAAGCTCGCGCCCGCGGTCGCAGCGGCGGTCAGCGGGAGTAGCCGGGCCAAGCCGCCCATTGATCGCAGGCTGTGCAATCCGGTCGCATGAATTACCGATCCTGCGCAAAAGAACAGGGCTGCCTTATACATCGCATGCGCCAGCAGAAAGCCCACCATGGCCACCGTCGCTGCCGGTCCGTCAAGACCCACCAGCAGCACCAGAATGCCAAGCGACGCGATAGTCGAATGGGCCAGTGCGGACTTGAAGTTCTCCGCACGCAAAGCTTGGACGGCTGCAATGAGCATGGTCACGCATGCAACGGTTATCACGGTCGTTCGCCCCCAACTCGTCGCGGCGAAAGCCGGCTCGAACCGGGCCAGCAGATAGACCCCAAGTTTCACCATCGTAGCCGAGTGCAGATAAGCGGAAGCAGGCGTCGGCGCTTGCATGGCGTTCGGCAGCCAGAAGTGAAATGGAAACTGCGCAGACTTGGTGAATGCGGCAATCAGGATGCAGGCGACGACGGCATCGCCATGAGCGGAAGCCGCGATAGTATCCGCCTGCTCGATCGCGGCACTCATGGAATATGTACCGATCTGATGGCCGATCATCATTATTGCAGCCAGCAGCATGAGGCCGCCGAAAGCGGTCACCTGCAATGCCATAAGCGCCGCACGTCGCGAACGGGCGCTACGTCCGTCGAAGCCGACCAGAAGGAAGGACAAAATGCTGGTCGCTTCCCAGAACATGAGCATGACCAGCATGTTCTCCGCCAGCACGGTACCCAGCATCGCCGTCATGAACAGCAGGATGAGGACTTGAAAACGGCTACGGTCGCTGCGCGGTTTGGTGGCAAAATACCCGTCCGCGTAAATCGTCACGAGCGCGCCGATGGATGTGATGAGCAGGCAGAACAGGAACGAAAAGCCGTCCAGCCGCAAGGTGAAATCCAAGCCGAGCGAGGGCGCCCACGGCCCGCCCGCAGAGCGCACCCAGCCTTTTTCAATCCCAGGTGCCATCGAAACGAGGGCACCGCATAGCCCGATAGGCAACAGGGCAACGATAAAGCCGGCGCCTCTACCGGCGCGGCGTGCCAGCGGCGGTAGGCAGCACGCGCCCAAAAAGGATGTCAAAAGCAAAACCAGCATCGATCAGATAATGCCCGACATAGCGACGGGCTGCGCCCCTTTTTAACCGAAGTTCCTGAATGACGGACGGGTACAATTACATCGCCTAAATGTAAGAGGCGTCACCGGGAGGTATCAGAGCTTTTCGCGAACCTGAAGGAGCAGGTAGTCTGGGATGCATTTCCTGAAGGTCGATACTCTTGTTACCCGTCACATTTGGTCACGACCAGCCGGTCGCGGCCTACCAGGCTTCGCCGACAAAGCTGCTGTAGAGGAAGTCGGTTCGGTTCCTCGATAACTGCCTTTTCGTTCACCAATTCCCGAGTGAACCTGAACGACTTGCCGCGGAACAAAGCGATCGTTGCGAGGCTACCGTTCGAACGTCTGCTCCGTCCAAAAGCGGTAGTGCCGATTTTAACCGCGACATCGTCCAGCTTCCCAATGCCGTCGATTGCCATCTCGAAAGGCTGGATAGTGCCTGAAGCGCCGGCCGAAGGGATTTAGCATGCTCGCGCCCGGCCGGCGGTTTCCGGCGGCTCAGGCGGTCGGCACCGTACCGCCGTCAATCACATATTCGGCTCCGGTGATGCTGCCCGCCCGGTCCGACGCTACGAAGGCAATCAAGTTCGCCACTTCCTCGGGCTTGGCGGGGCGACCGATCGGGATGCCGCCGAGCGAGTCCATGACGATCTTCTTTCCGAGTTCAATGTCACCGCCATGGTCCGCCCCGAGCCGTGTCGCGAAATCTATCGAGGCTTCTGTCTCGATCCAGCCGGGTGACACCCGCACGACGCGTACCCCCTGCGGAGACACCTGCTTGGATAGGCCCTTGCTGTAGGTCGATAACGCCGCCTTCGCTGCGGCGTAGGCGATCGTCGCCTCGGGCAGGGGCATCACATTCTGAATCGAGGTCACATGAATAACGACACCCCCGCCGCCCGCGACCAAAGCTGGAACCAACTCGCGATCCAGACGGACGGCTGGCATAAGGTTGAGGTCAAGTTCGCTCGTCCAGATATCGTCGCTAAGCGCCGTGTAGCCCCCGGGAGGGGCGGAGGAGCCGCCAAGCATATGCACGATGATATCGACACCGCCCATGCGTTCGGTCACTGCGGCGGCAAGGCTGGCGCAGCCTTGCGCACTCGTCAGGTCGGCCGCGACGAACAGCGCTTCCGGCGTATCATCGGGCCGGGTGCGGGCGGTGGTCAGGACCTGCGCGCCAAGCTCCTGGAACAGCCTGACGGTGGCGGCGCCCGCACCGCGCGTTCCAGACGTTACAAGGGCCCGCTTGCCGCTCAGGTCCACGAAAGGCTGGATGCCTTTTTGACGAACTGTGCTCACAACGTGATCTCCAGCACGGCGATCGGCCCCATCACGCTCGACGAGGCAAGCCTTTCGCGCATTGCTGTCCTGGCTGATGTCGGCATCGGCTATTTCATGGAGTCGGACGTTCGGGAGGATATCGCGCAGGGCCGCCTCATCCGCGTTCTGAAGGACTGGACGCCGCCCCTCGACCGATTGTGTCTCTATTATCCCAGTCGACGAAATCCCTCGGCGGCCTTTAAGGCTTTGATCGGAATGGCCCGTGAATCGCTGACTGATTTGGCATAACGTCCGCTTTGATCCGCAACAGTCTATCAAAAGCCGGCTGCCGAGCGGCCTTGAGAAGGGCAATACGATGGAAGCGGCAAGTGGGCGCATCGAGCCCGACCGCCCCCCCAATCTAGTATGAGAAATCCATAAGGATTATGTCACAACATCCCGGCGTCCCGGGACGCGTTGCCGATGAGGGCCAGCATCTTGAGCCGCGCCTCTTCCGGATCGCCGCGCAGGATGGCATCGAAGACGGCGTCGTGGTCAGGCATGGGATCGCGCGATTCCTTGCGTTCGTCGCGGGCGAAACGGGTGGTCCAGGCGACGACGGCAGTGACCGAAGTTGCCAGGTTAATGAGCGCTTCATTGCGGGTGGCCATCAGGATAAGGCTGTGAAAGTTTTGGTCCGCAGCGCGGCCCTCGACGGTCTGTAGCCCGAAGCGGCGCATCTCCTCGAGCGCGTGCCCCATGCGCGAGATATCCTGACGGTCGCGGCGCAGCGCGGCGAACTGCGCCGCTGCCGGTTCCACCACCGTTCGTAACTCGAATATATCCCTCAGAAACTCCGGGGTTGGTCCTGCTTCGAACATCCAGGCCAGAACGTCGAGATCGAGGATGTTCCAGCGCAGCCGCTCGTTGATGCGCGTGCCACTCTTGGTACGGCTATAGACGAGGCCCTTGGCCGAAAGGACGCGCACCGCCTCGCGATATGCGGTTCGCGAAACTCCCTGTTCCGCACTGTAGCGCTCCTCTCCCGGCAGCGCTTCTCCCGGCTGGTAGTGACCGCCGACGATCGCGATCGCCAGGTCGTGGGCGATCCGGTCATGGACCGCGCGAGATGGCAGGGCCGCGCGCCGGGAGAGGGGATGGTCGTCTTCCTGTGTCATCCCTCCTCGTCCGCTGTCCGTGCCCTCGCGTCAAGCCCGCCTGCCGACGGGGCGTAGCGATTGGTATGAGGAAAAATTCAATAAAACGCCGCACGGCGCTCAATTTTGCGAATTCCGGCTTGTCATCGCCAGAGAATCCTTACATCTAGTATGAGAAATAAAAACGAGCCGGGAGACGATCGAGATGAAGAGTGCGTCAAACTGGAGTGGATTGCCCGCTATCGCGCTATTGTTTGCCCCGGCCGGCGCCGCCCACGCCGCACAGCAAAGGCAGGGCCCTACCGCAGGAGCACCCAGCTCAACATCGGACGCACTAGACCCGGCGGAGGGGTCGGCTGTCCAAGAGGAAAATCCCGCTACCGCAACGGCTGGAGACATCATCGTCACAGGCATGCGCGCCAGCCTTTCCTCGGCGCAGAACATCAAGCGCAATTCCCAGCAGCTGGTCGATTCCGTCGTTGCCGAGGATATCGGCAAGCTGCCTGACAACAATGTCGTCGAGGCGCTACAGCGTGTTCCAGGCGTCCAGGTTGCACCGCGTGCGCGCGGGGAATCGGCCACCGTACTCATCCGCGGGCTTCCGGATGTGGTTACGCTGGTCAACGGACGGAACATCTTCACGACCACCGGCCGCTCGCTTTCCCTGGCAGACGTCCCGGCGGACCTCGTCGCAGGCGTGGATGTCTACAAGTCGCGCTCGGCCCAGCAGCTGGAGGGCGGCATCGCCGGTCTCATCGACGTGCGGACGCGGCGCCCGTTTGACTTCAAGGGCTTCCAGCTCGCGCTCGCCGGGCGCGAGGTCTACAGCGAGCAGCCCGACAAGATCGACCCTTACGTCAGCGCATTGCTCACCAATCGCTGGCATACCGGCATCGGCGAGATCGGTGCGCTGGTCAGCGTGTCGTTCCACCAGACCCGCTACCGGGACGAGACGATCTTCGGCGGCGGCTACTTCGGCTATAATCTCGACAACAGCCGCGCGCCTTACACGCCCGGCGTGCCGCTGGACCCGCGCGGCACGAGCCCGACCGATCCGCGCGTGTTCCGCACCGACGTCATCGGTGCGTTCGATCGCATCGGCACGCGCAAGCGACCGGCCGTGAACGCCACCTTGCAATGGGCACCCGACGACCGGCTGACGATCCATGCGGACGGCCTTTTCTACGGCTTCCGGGACGAGGGCAACGCCAACCAGAACTTCACGTCGATGAACGGAACGCTGTTGTCGCCTTTGCAGTTCGTGGACGATACCAAGCTGGTGCAGTCGCTGAGCATCGCCAACGGACGCGTCGCCCAGTTCGGGCAGGCTTACAGCAACAAGGCCGACCGCTATCAGGCGGCGCTCGGCGCCGACTGGAAGAGCGGCGACTGGCAAGCGTCGAGCGAGTTCTCCTACACACGATCGAAGGCGACCGACATCGCCAACAACCTTGATGTGGATTTCATCGCATTGCGCACGGACGCGGTGTTCAACAATGGGTCGGGCACGCCGACGTTCGTGCTGCCCAATGACGATATCGCCGATCCATCGCGCTATTACCTCTCGCGGCTGTCGACCAACCGCACGGTGGGGGATGGCAAGGAACTGGCATGGCGCGCCGACGTCTCCTACCGTGCGCCGTTCCTGATCTTCTCGGGCATCGATGCCGGCGTACGCATCAGCAAGCGGGACGCCAGATCCGACAGCTTCGTGCAGACCATCAACTGTTCGGCCACTGGCGCGGTGCGCTGCTATTCCATCCAGGCGGACAGCATTCCCGGCCTGATGACGCGGACGCCGGGCGGCTTCATGGAGGGCACGCGTCCCTATGTCCGGCAATGGGCGACGCCTTCGACGAACTATCTGCTGAACAACATCGGCACGCTGCGCGGGACTTTCGGGTTGGCCGCCGGCGATCCCGCTTTCCAGGATACCCAGCACTTTGACATTACCGAGAAGAACTATGCCGGCTACCTTCAGGCCAACCTGGAGATCGGCCGCCTCGACGGGCAGATCGGCGCGCGCGTGATCGAGACGGACATCACCTCGAACGCCTTCCTGGTGCTGCGCGGCGCGACATCCCCGGTGACGATCCGCAACAAGAGCACCGACGTGCTGCCCAGCCTTTCGCTGCGCTACAAGCTGAAGGACAACCTGTTCCTGCGGTTCGCCGCGAGCAAGACGATCACCCGGCCCAGCTTCGCCCAGCTCAATCCTGCCGTCACCCTGACCCCGGCGATCCCCGGCCAGCAGCCGTTCGGGCGCGGCAGCAGCGGCAACGCGGATCTCAAGCCGATCCGCTCGGACAACTACGACCTGTCGCTGGAATGGTACATCGACCGCTCCAGCTCGATCACCGCCACGCTGTTCAGGCGAGACGTGTCCGGCTTCATCCAGTCGGTGACGAGCAATTTCGACATCGATTACCTCGGCGCCGACAACGGCGTCTATCAGATCACCCGTCCGGAAAACTCCGGATCCGGCAAGATCCAGGGCATCGAAGGCGGTGTCACGCTGTTCCCCAAGGGCTTGCCGAATTGGCTGGACGGGATCGGCGTGAGCGCCAACGGCACTTACATCGACGGCAAGAACAAGGCACTCTCGCCCCTGCCGGGCGTCACGGGCTACCTCGACATCCCGTTCCAGAACGTCTCGAAGTATTCCGCCACGGCGACACTGATCTACGAGAAAGGCGGGTTCTCGGGCCGGGCATCCTACGTCTGGCGCGACGATTACAATGCCGGGCTGCATTTCACCGGGGTCAATCCGAACTTCATCACCAACGGTCCGATCAGCAACCTTGACCTCTCGTTCTCCTATGAGATCAATCCCGACTTCACGGTGGTACTCGATGCGACCAACGTGCTGAAGAATCTTTACAAGACCTCTTTCGATGACCCGACGCTCTTTCCCCGCGACACGGTACTCTACACCCGCACCATCGCGCTCGGCTTCCGGGCCAAGATGTAACCTGTACCCGTGCCGCTTTCCTTCGAGAGGATGATCCGATGACGATTTCCAGGGCAATTGCGACGATGGCCGCATTCATGGCGCTGCCGATGCCGACCCTCGCGCAGCAGGTAGAGGACGCAAGGCCGGTTACGGTCACTGTCGATGCCGCGCGCAGCGACGGCAAGCTGCCGCCGGTCTGGCGCTTCTTCGGCGCCGACGAGCCGAACTACGCGACCATGAAGGACGGCCGCAAGCTGCTGGTCGAACTTGGGGAACTGAAGACCGGCCAGGTATACTTCCGCGCTCACAACCTGCTCAGCACCGGGGACGGCACGCCGGCCTTCAAGTGGGGCAGCACCAATGCCTATACCGAGGACAAGGACGGCAAGCCGGTCTACGACTGGAAGGTCGTGGACGGCATCATCGACACCTACCTTGCACGCGGCGTGCGGCCCTATCTCCAGATCGGCTTCATGCCCGAGGCCCTGTCGAGCGCGCCCAAGGGCACGCCTTATCAGCATCTCTGGCGGCCGGGCTTCGACTACAAGCTGATCGCCACCGGCTGGACCTACCCGCCCAAGGACTACGAGAAGTGGGCCGAACTGGTTCATCAGTGGACGCTGCACAACATCGAACGCTATGGCCGCGCGGAAGTGGAGCGCTGGTACTTCGAGGTCTGGAACGAGCCGAACTCCGACTTCTACTGGTCTGCCAGCCCGGAGGAATTCTACAAGGTTCACGACTACGCGGTCGCCGCCATCCGCAAGGCCTTGCCCACCGCGCGCGTCGGCGGGCCGGACGTGGCGGGGCCGGGCGGTTCGTTCATGGACGGCTTCCTCAAGCACGTATCTTCGGGGAAGAACTACGCGACCGGACAGACCGGTACGCCGACGGACTTCCTCTCGTTCCATGCCAAGGGCAAGCCGACTTTCGTGGATGGGCACGTCCGCATGGGCATCTCCACGCATCTTCGCGAGACGGACGGCGGGTTCACCAAAGTGCTGTCGATCCCCGCGCTGGCCGGCAAGCCGGTAGTGATCGGGGAGAGCGATCCCGAGGGCTGCGCCGCGTGTCCGGGACCGCAGAACGACTATCGCAACGGGACGATGTATTCCAGCTACACCGCCGCCAGCTTCGCACGGATCTGGGAATTGGCCGCCAAGCGCAAGGTCAACCTGGAAGGCGTGCTGTCGTGGTCGTTCGAGTTCGAGGACCAGCCGTGGTTCGCGGGCTATCGCCAGCTTTCGACCAACGGCGTCGATTTGCCGGTGCTCAACGTCTTCCGCATGTTCGCGCAACTGGGCGAGACGAAGCTGGCCACGACGAACGCCGCGCAGATTCCGCTGGGCACGGTTATGGCCAACGGTGTGCAGGGCGATGCCGACGTGGGTTCGATCGCCACGCGCACCGCGGACGGCAAGGTGGCGCTGCTGCTGTGGCACTATCACGACGATGACGTCGCCGGACCGGATGCGCAGGTCACGATCGACTTCAGGGGCCTCAGGGGCGTACCCGCCAATGCCAGCTTGTGGCGGGTGGACGGCACCCACGCAAACGCCTTCGCCGCGTGGCAGCAGATGGGCTCGCCCCAGTCGCCCAACCAGGACCAGTACGTCAAGCTGGAAGCGGCCTCGAAGATGCAGGCCGAACGGGTCGCGGTGACTCGCGGCGGCAAGGGTGCCACCGTGGCACTGCGCTTGCCACGGCAGGGCGTGGCCCTCCTCGTGCTCGACGACGCGAAGTAAGGATGGCCGGCGTGGCAGTTTCAGGCGGCGCATCGGAAGGAAGCGGGGCTGGCCGCATAGCGGGACGTTGGGCGATTGCAGTGATGATCGCCGCCGCCATCGCCATCAGCTATCTCGACCGCCAGACCCTCCCCTGGGCGATCAAGTACATCGAGGCCGACATTCCCATCGGCAATCAGACCAAGGCCTTCCTCGATTCCGCCTTCCTCGCCACTTACGGGTTGATGTATCTCGGCGGCGGCTGGCTGCTCGACCGGGTGGGGACGCGCGCGGGCTTCCTGACGATCATGGTGTTCTGGTCGCTCGCCTGCGCCAGCCACGGCTTCGCCGGCGGTATTGCCGCGCTGGTGGTCAGCCGCCTGCTGCTGGGCATGGGCGAGGGCGGGGGCTTCCCCGCTGCCACCCGAGCCGTCGCCGAGTGGTTTCCGCCCGAGCGCCGTGCCGCCGCGATGGGGCTCGTCAATGCGGGCACGGCGGTGGGCGCGGTGATCGCGCCGCCGCTGATCGCGGGCGTGCTCGCCTATGGCACCTGGTTCGGGCTTGCGAGCTGGCGCTGGGTGTTCTTCCTCACCGGCGGGCTGGGTCTCGCCTGGGCGCTCTGGTGGTTCCTGACTTACCGCACCCCGCCTGAAGGCGCGGCGGACGAAGCGGCGATCGGCCCCGCCCCGACGCTTGCGATGCTGGTCTCGCGCCGGGAAGTGCGCGGGGTGGTCGGCGCCAAGTTCCTGAGCGACGGCGCCTGGTACTTCTATCTGTTCTGGCTGCCCAAGTACCTGTTCGAGGCGCACGGCTTCGACCTCAAGCAGGCCGCAACGATCGGCTGGATTCCCTATGCCGCCTCGGGCGTCGGCAGCGTTTGCGGCGGCTGGCTTTCGAGCCGGCTGCTCTCCTCCGGCCGTTCGGTCAACGCCGCGCGCAAGATCGCGCTGGGCCTCAGTGCCGCCTGCATGCCGTGGGTCATGCTGGCGCCGACCACCGCCTCGGTCGCCGCGGTGATCGCCATCTTCAGCCTGGCGTTCTTCGGGCAGCAAAGCTGGTCGACCCTGGTGATGACTCTGCCCACCGACCTCGTGCCGCGCAGCGCCCTGGGGCGACTGGCAGGGCTGGTCGGCCTGGGCGGCGCTTTCGGCGGCATCGTCATGGGGCAGGCGGCGGGCTGGGCGCTTGACGCAGGCGCCGGCTACACCCCGGTGCTGACCGCGGCGGCCTTGCTCCACCTGATCGCCTTCGCGCTGATCTGCCTCACCATTCCCCGCATTTCACAACTCGATTTCACAGGAAAGGTCCTGCCATGAAGATTACCGAAGTCCGCACCCGCGTCGTCCAGTGGCAGGGCGAGACCGTGCCCCTGCCGCCGCATTTCTGCACGAATCCGATGGACCTTGTCTCGCCGATGCTCTCGCCCGAGACGATGGGCACCTTCACCTTCCACGGCTGGCTCATCGTCGAGATATTCACCGACGAGGGCCTTGTCGGCATCGGCAACGCCGCGCTGGCGCCGCTCGTCACCAAACAGCTGATAGACCAGTACCTTGCGCCGCTGCTGATCGGGCAGGACCCGTGGGACAGTGAATTCCTGTGGCAGCACATGTATCGCAAGACGATGGCCTTTGGGCGCAAGGGCGTGGCGCTGGTGGCCATCTCGGCGCTCGACATCGCGATCTGGGACTTGATGGGCAAGTCGGCGAAGCAGCCGGTGTTCCGCCTGCTGGGTGGCCGCACCAAGGCGAAGATCCCGGTCTACGCCAGCCGGCTCTATTCGATCCCGCTCGATGAACTCGCGGCGGAAGCCACCCGCTACAAGGCGCAAGGCTACAGGGCGATGAAGCTGCGCTTCGGCTGGGGCCCGATCGACGGCGCCGAGGGCATGGCCCGCAACGTCGCGCTGATCCGCACCGTGCGCGAGGCGGTGGGCGACGAGATCGACATCATGGCAGACGCCTACATGGGTTGGAGCCTCGACTATGCCAAGCGCATGATGCGGCTGATCGAGCCGTTCAATCTGCGCTGGCTGGAAGAGGCGATCATCCCCGACGACATCAACGGCTATCACGAACTGCGCCGCTTCGGGACCACGCCCATCGCGGCCGGCGAGCACGAATTCACCAGCTACGGCTTCCGCCAGATGATCGAGGCCAAGGCGCTGGATTACTTCCAGTTCGATACGAACCGCGTGGGCGGCATCACCGCCGCGCGCAAGATCCAGGCGCTGGCCGAGGCCTATTCCATACCCGTCGTACCGCACGCCGGGCAGATGCATAACTACCACGTCGTCATGGCCAGCCTGAATTCGCCCATTGCGGAATACTTCCCGATGGTGGACGTAGAGGTCGGCAATGAACTGTTCTGGTATATCTTCAAGGGAGAGCCGCAGGCGGTGGACGGGTACATCGACCTCGACGACACTCTTCCGGGGCTCGGCCTCGAAATCGACGAGGAAGCCCTCTCGCGCTTCAAGGTGATCGGATGACGACGATGAAAGTGGCGGTACTCGGCCTCGGGATTATGGGTTCGGGTATGGCGCGGCAATTGCTGAACGCAGACTTTGAAGTCGCCGTGTGGAACCGCAGCGCCGAAAAGGCCGCACCTTTGGCCAAGGCCGGTGCGCGCATCGGCTCAACGCCGGCCGATGCGGCGCAGGGCGCGTCCGTCGTGGTCGCCATGCTGGCGGACGACACCGTGTCACGCGCCGTCTGGACCGGTGAGGACGGGGCTTTCGCGGCGATGGACGAGGGCGCCATCGCCATTGATTCCAGCACGCTCACGGGTGGCTGGGTCGCCCAGCTCGCTGCGCTGGCCGAGGCGCGGGGCATCCGCTTCCTCGAAGCCCCGGTGACGGGCAGCCGCGACCAGGCCGCCCAGGGCGCGCTTCGCTTCCTTGTGGGCGGGGGCGGCGAAGTGCTTGCCGCTGCCCGGCCCGTGTTCGAGGCGATGGGCAGCACGGTGGTTCACCTTGGCCCGGTCGGCAGCGGCGCGACCGTAAAGCTCGCTAACAACTTCCTGTGCGGCGTGCAGGCCGCCAGCCTGTCTGAAGCGGTCGCTCTATTCGAGAAGCGGGGGCTCGATGTGGAGCAGGCCATGTCCATCCTTACCGATGGTGCACCGGCGAGCCCGCTTCTCAAGGCTGTGTCGCGCCGCATGCTCGACCGCGCCTATGACCCGCATTTCCTTGTGCCGCTGATGGGCAAGGACCTTGGTTACGCCGAGCAGGCGCTAGCAGAGGTCGGCATCGTCTCGGCCATCGCCGCGGCTGCGCGGCAACGGTTTGTGGAAGCGGACGCGGCAGGCCACGGAACGCAGGACATAGCCTCGATCGTGGAGCCCCTGCGCGCTGCGGATGGCGCTCCGGGTAGCTGATATTCGGGAGCCGACCATCGACGTCGATCTGCTAGGTAAAGAACGCCGCGCGTCTGTCGCGATCGAACTGGTAACCGTTTTGCTGCGTTTGGCCGACAGGACGATAGCGGACGTTGCGCACCTAAAGGTCGTGTTTTGATCTCTGGGCGTCCGAAAAAGGTCGGTCTTGCCGAGCGCAAAACGCCGCGCCGCGGGATTTTTCGGTCAATCAGCTTTGGAGAGCCAAAACTTGGATAACTATCGTTCGGGGGCGGCCGCATCAGCCCGGTGTGATGATGCCTTCTGTGACTTTGCTGTCATCAGTCATTCATGAGCCACAGCTTAGCAAGGCTAGGACCTGTTCATGGAGTTCGGCTGTCGCAGAGGCTAACACCGAGCCACCATTCTCGGCGCGCCCGCCATCCAGCGTCGTGACCACACCGCCTGCCTGTTCGATGATCGGGATCAGCGCGACGATGTCATAAGGCTGGAGCGAGGGCTCCAGAGCGAGGTCGATGCGTCCGGCCGCGAGCATGGCCATTGCATAGCATTCCCCGCCATAGCGCGTCATGCGCACGGCGCCGGACAGGCGCTCGAAGCCCTCCTTCAGCGGATCGTGATAATGTTCGGGGGATGTCGTGTGCAGGATGGCTTGCGAAAGCGATCCCACATCGCGCGTCGCGAGTTTCGAGCGAACGCCGTGTCTTTCAGTCCAGGCGCCGTCGCTGCCGGCCCAGAAGCGCTCGCCGGTGAAAGGTTGGCTCATCATGCCGAGTTCGGCGCGGCCCGCATGGGTAAGGCCGATCAGGGTGCCCCAGACGGGGAGGCCGCAGATGAAGGGGCGCGTGCCATCGACGGGATCGAGCACCCAGCGGTAAGGGCCTT
>NZ_JBJDRF010000064.1:0-24271 GCF_044987305.1 Novosphingobium sp. ZW T3_23 | reverse complement strand
GTGGTGACCGAGCCTTACGCGCCGCAGCTCCTCCCGCCCGGCCCGGCCGAGCGCGATATCGAGCGCGTGCGCGCCGCCGCCGTCTCGGCCTCGGGTGTCAGCACCGAATGGGGCTCGGGCCTGCCGGTATTCCACTCGGCGGACGGCATGTTCAGCTTCAAGCCGCGCGGGCGCATCATCACCGATGTCAGCACCACCACCGGCTCGAAATACAGCGGCCGCAACCTCACCACCACCGGCATGCGCGCGCTGCGCATGGGCCTGGAAGGCACGGTGGGCACGCACTTCTTCTACCAGTTCGAGAGCGATTTCTCGGAGAACGAGGTGGACGTCGTCACCGCCTTCATGGGCTGGCGCAACCGCATCGCGCCGGGCATGGACTATGACGTGCGCGTCGGCCACTTGTTCAACGACCGCAGCTTCGAAGGCTCGACGGGTTCTGACTCGACGCCCTTCACCGAACGCTCGGTGGTCGCCACCGCGATCATCCCGCAGCGCGCCTTCTATGGCCTCGGCATCATGCCGCGCCTGTTCTGGAAGACCGGCCACGCCTCGCTGACCGTGACCGGCGATCGCATCGACGGCGACCAGAGCACGTCCGACAACCGCACCGTGCTCGCCCGCGCGCATTGGAATCCGCTGAAGACCGACCGTCAGGTGCTGCACCTCGGCGTGTGGGGCTTCGACGAGATGCTCCACCCCGGCAAGAACACGCTGACCCGCAACACCGTGATCGGCGGCCGCTTCAACGGCGCGCTCCGGCTTTCGACGGGCACCCTGATCGGCGGCACCGGCACCACCGGCTACGGCGTGGAACTGGGCGGCTATTCCGGCCCGCTCTGGATCATGGGCGAAGCGGGCCAGCGCCATGCCCGCCTCGACAACGGCCGTCCCGATTTCGTCACCCGCGCCTGGAGCGTTTCGGGCGGCTGGTTCCTCACCGGGGATCTTCCTCCCTACAACCCCCGCCTCGGCAGCTTCGGCCAGCCCAAGGTGCTGCGCCCGGTATTCGAAGGCGGCCCCGGCGCGATCGAGCTGACCGCGCGCTACGAAAACCTGGAGTTCGACGACATCGTCACGCCTGCCGATGGCTGGGCGGCGACGCTGGGCGTGAACTGGTATCTCAACAGCTTCACGCGCTTCCAGCTCAACGCGATCCATTGGAACACCCAGAACACTGCCGGTGCCTATACCGGCAAGGACGACGGACAGACTTTGACCGCCCGCGTCGGCGTCACGTTCTGATCCCCTCCGCACATCCATGACAGCAATTCGGGGACAATCATGAGTCTCGCCCTTATCGGCTTCCTGATGGTGGCCACTTTCATGACGCTCATCATGACCAAGCGGATGACGCCGCTGGTCGCGCTGGTCGTCGTGCCTACGCTGTTCGCGCTGCTCGCCGGCTTCCACGCCGGGCTGGGCGACATGATGATCGAGGGCCTGACCAAGCTGGCGCCCACCGGCGTCATGCTGCTCTTCGCGATCCTGTTCTTCAGCACGATGACCGACACCGGCCTGTTCGACCCTCTGGTGGGCCGCCTGATCCGACTGGTCCACGGAGATCCGATGCTGATCCTGATCGGTTCGGTGGTGCTCTGCGCGCTGGTCAGCCTCGATGGCGACGGATCCACGACCTACATCATCACGATGGCCGCCATGCTGCCGCTCTACAAGCGCTACGACATGAACCGGCTCTACCTCGTCTGCCTGCTGATGGTGACGAGCGGGGTGATGAACCTCACCCCCTGGGGCGGTCCGACCGCGCGCGCCGCCAGTGCGCTCAAGCTCGATCCCTCGACCCTGTTCGTGCCGCTGATCCCCGGCATGATCGCGGGCCTTGCCTTCCTGGTCGTGCTGGCGATCCACTTCGGCCGCAAGGAACGCCGCCGCATCGGCCGCGTGGAGCGGGCGACGCCCCGTGAGCTGGAGAACTTCGCCGTCTCGCAGTGGCCCGAGGCGCGCCGTCCGAAGATGATCTGGTTCAACGCCGCGCTGGTCGTCGCCCTGCTGGTGCTGCTGGTCTGGGGCGTGCTGCCGCTGCCGGTGCTGATGATGCTGGCCTTCGCGATCTCGATGATCGCCAACTATCCCCATGTGAAGGAGCAGAAGGAGCGCATCGGCGCCCATGCCGGCAACGTGCTGGCGGTGGTCTCGCTGATCTTCGCGGCGGGCATCTTCACCGGCATTCTTTCGGGCACCGGCATGGTCGAGGCGATGAGCCGCGAAGTCGTCAGCTTCATCCCGCCGTTCCTCGGCCCCTACATGGCGCCGATCACCGCGCTGATCAGCCTGCCGGGCACGTTCTTCATCTCCAACGATGCCTTCTACTTCGGGATGCTGCCGATCCTGGCGGAGGCGGGGGCGCACTACGGCGTGGAGCCCATGGCCATCGCCCGCGCCTCGCTGATGGGCCAGCCGGTCCACCTGCTCAGCCCGCTGGTGCCTTCGACCTACCTGCTGGTCAGCTTGGCGGGCGTGGACCTGGCCGACCACCAGCGCTTCACCCTGGTCCCGGCGGCGCTGTGCTGCCTGGTGATGACGGTGGTGGGGATGCTGGTCCTGGCCTTCCCGTTCGTGGGGTGAGGCGGTGACTTTGCGGCCCACTCTTCGTCTCACGCCCCGTCTCGCACCTCGTCACCCTGAACTTGTTTCAGGGTCCATCGGGCAGTCGTGGCCGGAGCGTTGGAACGTGAACCGCAGATGCCGCTGGCACCTCGACCTTTCGGGCGCAACTGAGCAATGGATCCTGAAACAAGTTCAGGATGACGGGCTCTGGGTCTCAGGCCACGGGGAAGGCGCGTATCTTGCCTGATCCCCGCATGATCCTGCGCTTCCTTGCCGCGCTTGCCCTCGGCGCGGCAGGAGGCGCCGCGTTCTGGGCTATCGGCGCGCCGCTGCCCTGGGTGCTCGGCGCGATGAGCGCCTGCGCGGCGGGGAGCATCGCGGGCCTGCCCATCGCCGCCTCTTCCGCCACCCGCCGCCCGATGTCGGCGGTGATCGGCGTCGTGCTGGGCAGCGCTTTCCATCCCGGCCTGATGACACAGGCGGCGGAGTGGATCGTGCCCATCGCCCTGCTGCCGCTGTTCCTCGCCAGCGCGGCGTTTCTCTGCGTGATCTACTTCCGCCGTGTCGCCCGGTTCGACCCGCCCACCGCCTATTTCGCAGGCATGCCCGGCGGCATTGCCGAGATGGTGCTGATGGGGGCGGAGCGCGGCGCGGACGAGCGCATGGTGGGGCTGATCCACGGTGCGCGCATCTTCCTCGTCGTCTTCATCCTGCCGTTCCTGATCCGCGCCTTCGAGGCGGACGTTCATGCTCCGGTGCTCGCGCCTCCGATGCTGACGGAGGCGACCGGCTGGCCGCTGCTGTTCTGGGGGCTAGGTTGCGTGATCGTGGGCGGCGCGATCGGCCGGGCGCTGAAGCTGCCCGCCTGGCACCTGATGGGGCCGCTGTTCGCAAGCGCGCTGGTGCATCTGACCGGCCTGTCCGATTTCCACATCCCCGCCTGGGCCATCGCCGCCGCGCAGGTCGGCCTCGGCGCCACCATCGGCTGCCGCTTCGTCGGGCTCGATTTGCGGACGCTGGTGCGGACCCTGCTGCTGGCGGCGGGATCGACCGCGATCCTGCTTGTCATAACCTTCGGCTGGGCCTTTGCGATCGGTTGGGCTACGGGGCTCAACCCGGCGCTCGTCGCGCTGGCCTATTCGCCCGGCGGGGTGGCGGAAATGAGCATGGTCGCGCTCAGCCTCTCGCTGGAGGCGGGCTTCGTGATCGTCCACCACCTCGTGCGGGTGATGCTGGTCATCGTCGGCGCGCCGCTTTCGTTCCGCATCATGGGAGCCCCCCGATGACCCCGTCCGATCCCGCAGAGCAGACTATCGCCTTGCTCTATCAGGCGCTCGAACCGCCGGTGATCGACGGCGCGCGCAAGGAAGCCAAGCCGGGCGGCTATTCGGACAGCGGCGCCGACATCGGCGTGGCCCTGCTGGCGGCGGGCTGCACCCTGGCGACGCCGGTGGCCGATCCCGATCCCACGCGCGTGTTCGACTGGGTCTGGCCCGATACCGAGCAGGGCATTGCCGCCGCGCTGGAGGCAGGCGCCACGCTGCTCTGGGCCAACACCGTGGTCTTTGCAGGTCACCCCATCGAGCAGGCGAGTCGCAAGGCCTGGATCGTCGGGCCGGACCCGCAGGCCATGCAGGAGATCGACGACAAGGCCGCCACCAATGCGCGCCTGCTCGCGGCGGGCCTGCCGGTCGCACAATCCTGGCTGATCGATGGCGACTGCGATCTCGATGCCCAGCTCGCGCCCTTTGCAAACAGGCTTCCGCTGGTGGTGAAGCCGCTGCGCGGTCGCGGCAGCCAGGGCGTGAGCGTCGCCCGGACCGCCGGGCAATTGGCCGCGCAAGTCCGCGACCTGGCCGAAAGCCGCCGCTTCGGCGCGGCGATCATGCTGGAGCAGTTCCTGCCCGGGCAGGAGATCACCATCACCGTCATGCCCGCCGCCTGCCGCGCCGGCGAGACGGCACCTTTCGCGCTTCCCCCGGTGCGCCGCTTCGACCAGATCGGGGACGTCGCGCCCTACAACGGTGACGTGCCCGTCAGCCGCAACAGCGCCGCGATGACGCCCGAGGAATGTGCCGATCCGGCCATTGCCGCCGTCATCCAGGCCTGCGAACAGGCCGCTGCGATCCTCGCAATCCGCTCGCCCATGCGGATCGACTGCCGCGCCGATGCCCATGGCGCCCAGTTCCTCTTCGACGTCAACGCGAAGCCCAACCTGACCGGCTCAGGCCGTCCGGGCCGCGAGGACGAAGACAGCCTTTCCACCCTTGCTGCGGCCGCCATAGGCTGGAGCTATCCCGACTTCCTCGTGGCGACCGCTCGCGGCGCCTGGACCAACAGGAACCTTTCCGCATGACCGACCTGTGGCAGCACATCGTTGCCGATTTCTCCAACCTCGGCTCACCCGCCGCGCTCGCCGCCTTCGGGCAAGTGGTGCTGATCGACGTGATGCTGGCGGCAGACAATGCCATCGTCGTGGGCGCTCTGGCGGCCGGGCTTCCCGCTGCCATGCGCCGCAAGGTCATCCTGATCGGCGTGATCGCCGCGCTGGTCCTGCGCATCGCCTTCGCGCTCGTGGTGACGCAGCTCATGCAGATGGTCGGCCTCGTTTTCGCGGGCGGCCTGCTGCTGGTCTGGGTGGCCTGGAAGATGTGGCGCGAACTGCGCGAGGACGTCGGCGGCGAGGATGACCCCGTCGCCAAGGCCGCGCCGCGCAGCTTCGCCGCCGCCGCTTGGGCGGTGGCCGTAGCCGACATCAGCATGAGCCTGGACAACGTGCTCGCCGTGGCCGGTGCCGCGCGCGACCATCCTGGCATTCTCGCCATCGGCCTGATCCTTTCGGTCGCCCTGATGGGTCTTGCCGCGAATGCGCTGGCCCGCGTGATCGAGCGTTACCGCTGGATCGCCTACGTCGGCCTGATGGTCATACTCTACGTCGCCGGCAAGATGATCTGGGAAGGCCTGGTAGACCCGACGCGCGGCCTGCTCGTCCTGTTCTGACCGGCATGCCGGAGGATGCCCGCATGGGCATTCTCCGGCGGTCTCGGCTCTGCCGTTTCATTTAGAAATAGACGTCGATGTAATCCGTCAGCCCGTCGCACCATTCGAATTCGCGTAGCCGGTAATAGCTTCGGTTCTGCGTGACGGCGAAATGCCAGGTCTTGTCTGCCGAACAGGTGCGGCCCGGATCAGGGGTGTCGGCGATGGTGATCTTGCCCTGGAAGGTGAAATAGTCCGCACCGATTTCGGTGATGACGCCGTCCAATGCCAGCAGGCCCGGACCGTTAGCGCCCGCCTGGCGGCCATGCAGCCTCCATACGCCGTCCTTGTTCGTGACGGTTGCCGTGCCGCGATGATCCCAGTCGATCCACTGGAGCGTCAGGCCCTTGTTCGCCCGCAGGCGCTCCGCGCTCCTCTCGTCCAGGATATGCGTAGGCGTTGCCGCGCTGTCGTGTCCATCCGCAGCGCGCGACGGTGACGGCAGGGCGATCGCCAGCAGGGAGGACGCAAGGACTGCCTTGCCGATATTGGTGACGACCACTTCCATCTCCCACTGCCTGAATGCATCACGGAAAGGGCGGCCTCGATGGCCGCCCCATTTCCTTGCATATCAACCGTCAAGGCGCAGGCATGCAACAGGCAAGGCTGCCGGGAGCACCGGCAATGCCGGTTCGAATGGGCAGAGCGCGGCTTCGGGCACGCTTCAAGACGCGGGGGCGGCGGCAACTTGCGATGCCTGTGCGGCGTTGCAACCGCATGGACCCGGCGCGATCGTTCCGTCGCGCTCTACCGGAGCAGGATGATGGAAGAGCATGCAAACCAGAGCTACGGCGGCCTCGGCACCGAACATCGCGGCGGAGCGCCCCGCATCCTGCCCTATATTCTCTGCGCGATCTTCGGCGTGTTCGCTATCGCCATCGTGATCCTCTGGCTTTCGATCGGCGTCTGGGATCGTCCCGGCCCCGGTCAGGAGGATCCCGGTGCCGGCCGCCAGGAAGGCCCCGCGGAGGTCCAGAACAACCCTCGCTGAAGGCGGCGGCGCCACCTTCACGCGGTCAGCAAGCATTGGCGCCGACGATGTCTTCAAGGCGACATGTCATCTCGGCAAGTTTCCGCATGGCTGGATCGAGGGGGAAATCAGCTATGATCGCCGGCGTGTTGGCTTCAGTATTGGCACTTGCAACGGCGGTGGCCCCGGTCGGCGCGGCACATGCGTCGGACAGGATGAGCAACAGGATGCCGGGCAGTCGGTGGGAAGTTCTCGATGTCGATGGCGAACGAGCGCCCCGAAGGTCGAAGGCCCCCGCGGCCACGCTGTTCATGGTTGCCGATGGCACGCTCGGGGGCACCTCGGAATGCAACAGCGGCGGATCGGCCTATATGCGCTGGACCAAGGCCGGGGCGTTCACTGGGACCGACGGCCCGATCATCTTCACGGCAATGGGCTGCCCTGTGAAGGACGGGACGAATTTCGCAGCCCGGTTCTGGCAATTGATGGGCAATGCCACGCGTTGGGAACGCGCGGGCAAGCTGCTCACCATCCGCGCGAGCGACGGCACCACCGCGCAGTTGCGGTTGATGTCGGAGGTTCGTTGACCGGGTCGAGGGCGCGATCCGATTACCGCACCCGGCCAGGGTTCAGCGTCCTGAACTTCGCCAGCATGTCCCTGAACGTGAGCCCGGCATCGATATCCGTATAGACGCGCATCGGCCGGGCGTTCGTCCTGGCCGCATAAGTGCCGTTTTCCAGCAGGCGGGGCGTGGGGATCGCCCGGTATTTGCAGGAGGAAGGGTCCGGCAGCACCGGCGAGACCAGCGCGGAAAGGGTCACCAGGGGGCTGTCTCCCAGCACATAGGTTTCCGATGCGGAAACCGGCGGCGCGCCGGGGATGTTCGCCAGCATCTCGGCCATGGCGTCCACCCTGGCCTTTAGATAGGCGCCCAGCGCGCCGGATGCGGCGAATTCGTCCAGCTCCGTGTTGGAAAACAGCATCTGCCGATAGGCGTCGCGCGGAACCTGCCAGATCTCGATGTCGGATTCGTTGAAGATCACCTGTGCGGCGATCGGGTCGATGGAAAGATTGAACTCCACTTCGCCGGGACCGGGAATGGGGTTGGCAAGCCCCGCGTGTTCGTTGCCGCCGATCCAGATGAGCTTCAGGCGCCTGCCGATGCGCGGCTCGCTGAGCCAGGCGAGCGCCAGGTCGGTCAGTCCTGCTCCCGCCGCATAGATCAGCGGCTCGCCTGCATCCGCGCGCATGGCCTCCCGGACGATGGCTGCGGAGGCCGCACTGGCAGACCAGGACGTGCGCGAGCGGATGGCCGTTTCCGACCCGGCAATCGGGCTGTGCACGGTGTCCAGCTTCATGATCTTAAGCAGTTCGCGCGCGCGAGCGGCGCCGTCGCTTGCATCGTGACCGCTGCTGAAGGAGGTGGGCAGGTGGGAGCCGATGATCAGCGGAATGTCCACGGAGCGGCACAGGACATGGTGTGCAAGCTGGAACAGTCCATCGGGGTCGCCGGCGAAATCGTTGTCGATGATGACGCGTGCCAGCTTGCGCGGAGCGATAGCGGCTGCTGCTGAGTGGCCCATCGGCAGAGTGGCAAGGAGCGCGCCGGTGGCGCCGATAAACATCCTGCGATCCATCATCGTGCCTGCCTCACCCCTGTTTGCACTATTGGGGTCAGAGTGGCACTGGCCGCCCATCGTGTAAAATAACGATATTTTCTGGAACTATAGGCTGACGCTATCCCGAGCGCTGCGATTCCGCGAGGCGGGTGGCCGCAACCGCCACCCGCCCCCGGTTCCTGCCGCAGCCGTTACCGAACCTGTGGACCCAGCGGGCGCACATCGGAAGCCGGCGTGCCGATGGCGGGCAGGGGCTTCGGCTTGAGCGGTCGAACGGGATCGCGGGCGATTTCCTGCTTGAGCAGCGAGACGGCGGCCTCCAGCTGGGCATCCTGCCCCTCGAAGCTGGCGTGCGGTGCGTTCTCCACCTCGTAGTCCGGGCCGATCCCCAGCCCCTCGACGATCCAGGTGCCGTCGGCGGCATACTGGGCGTTTTCGGCGATGCGGACGGCGCCGCTGTCGCTCAGGCGGTTGCGGTCGGACAGCCAGATTCCCGCGCCCGCCGTGCGCTTGCCGATCAGGGGGGCGATACCCAGCGACTTGATGGCGGCGGCGAAAGTCTCGCCATCGGAATATGTCCGCTCGTCGATGAGCACCGCGATCTTGCCGCGATAGGCATTCTGCATGTTCGTGCCCGGCACGCCGCTGCCGTCCGGTTTGGCCCAGAAGGCCCAGGCGCGGCGCATCAGCATCGAGATGATCAGGCTGTCGATGTTGCCGCCATTGTTGTTGCGCACGTCGATGATGAGGCCATCCTTGTCGAGCTGGGCGAAGTAGTCGCGCGCGAAGCTGGCGACATCGTCCGAACCCATGGCGCGCAAGTGCAGGTAGCCGATCCTGTCGTTCGAAAGTTTCCGCGCGGCAAGGCGCTTGCCCTCGACGAAGTCGTGGTAGCTGGCGGTCACTTCGCCGTCGAAGTTCATCGGCTCCACGATCGCGCTCAACGGCTTGCCGCCACGCGTGAGATCGAGGCGCACTTCCTGCCCCGCCTTCGCCGCGATTTCGAGCTGGAGCGCGCCGAGCGAATCCACCGGACGGCCATCGACACGGCGGATCACGTCGCCCACGCGCACGTCCACGCCGGGGCGCGTGAGCGGCGGGCGGGTGGAGACCAGATCGGCCTCCGAGCGGAAGATGCTGTCTATGCGTAACCCGCCCGATACGGGGCTGTAGCGCGCGCCGAGGAAGGCCATCTCGCTGTTTTCGCCATCCTTGGGCAGGTCGCCGGGGCGAACCTGGCTATGCAGGATGCCCAGTTGCGAGGCCATCTGGCCCAGGATCGTGTTGAGCTCGGCGCGATGGCCGATGCGCGCCAGAAGCGGCTCCGTCCGCGCGCGCACGGCGTTCCAATCCACCCCGCGCAGGGCAGGATCGTAAGCGAAATCGCGATGCAGGCGCCAGGCGTCCACGAACATCTGGTTCCATTCGGCGGCGGGATCGACCGAAAGCCGCCAGTCGTCCAGCCTGACCACACTGGGTTCCACCTTTTCCGGCACCTTGGCCTTGGCCGGAACCAGCATCAGCCGGGGTTTTCGGGCCTGGCCGGTCACGACCAGAAGCGTCTTCCCATCGGCGGAAATCTCCGCCTCCTGAACCTTGTCGGCGAACGTCTCGACTTTCGGATCGCTCTTGTCGATCGCGATCGAGACCAGCTTGTCGCCCTTGCGGCTATAGAGAAAGTCCTTGGACGCCAGCAGCGTTTCGCTCATGCCGGGCTCGGTCGGCAGCTTGTAGAGCCGTTCGGCAAGGCCATTGAGGACGATGCGGGCCGACTTGGGCTTTTCGTCCTTGTTGTCCTTCTTTTCGTCGGCTTCCGGGGAAGCGGGTTTTTCCTCGTCCGGCTTGCCCCCTTCCGGCCTGTCATCCGCCTTGCCGGTCAGTTCGTTATCCTCGCGGAAGCGGAACGGGGCCGAGGGATCGAGCTGGAGGGCATGGATCTCGCCCCGGTCCGGGAAAGCCACGCCCATGTTGCGATCGCCCCAAGGCGAGCCCGGCGTCGGATCGAAGTTGCGGTCCGACAGGAAGTAGAGCCAGGCGCCGTCATGCGCGAAGGCGGGGGCATAGCTGTTGTACTTGCCGGACGTGGCCCTGACCCGAGCGCCGGAGGCAAGGTTCTGCACGAAGAGGTCGCTGGTGTTGGCATTGTTGAGCCGCGAGACTTCCGCATAGGCGATGTGCGTGGAATCGGGAGAGAAGGCCAGGTCGTGGAACGGCTGATCGTCGCCCGCGTCGTTGGTGGCCAGCAGGGTGAGGCGGCCGGTGGCGATGTCCACCTTCTGCAGGCGCGCCTGCTTGTCCCACAGCACCAGCGTCTTGCCATCGGGAGACACGGCGAAGGACCAGATATAGGCATCGTAGCCGCGCGTGATGGCTACGGGTTCGCCGGAACCGTCGGCGCGCATGGTGTAGATGTCGCCGCGCTCGCCCTGGTCGAGGATCATGAACACGCGCTCGCCCTTCGGCGCGGTCACGGCCTGTCGGCCGCGTGCCTGCAAGGGGATCGAAAAATCCACCCGGCGCAAGTGCTTGGGCGCGCCCAGAGCAACCCGGCCGCGCGCCGTCACCGCCACGCTCTCGCCAGAGGGCGATATCCGCGCGGCTTCCAACTGGCTCAGCGGATCGCCGATCGAGCGCAACCGGGTCTGCTCGCGGTCGGTGACGATCTCGATGGAGAGCTTGCGCATGCTGCTGTCGCGGCTGGAGAAGACATGGATGTCCGCGCCGTTCTGGAGGTAGACGTCCCCATTATCGATACTGGCCTGAAGCACCGGGAAGGGCATTTCGCCGGACAGCTTCATCACCCCGCTGCCTTCTTCACCCACCGACCACACCGCGTCGCCGCCGCTCTTGTCCGAAATGAAGTAGATCCGGCCACCATAGGCCATCGGAAAGCGGATCGGCGCGCCGAAGTCCGCCAGCAGTTGCACGGCCTCTTCGGAGGATCCGTTTCGCCAGCGCCATAGCTGCTCCATGCCGCCGCCCCGGTAGAGCACCGCATTGTCGCGGGCGCGGGCGGTAAGGCCGCGACGGCTGAAGAACAGAGTCTGGCCGTCCTGTCCGTAAGTTGCGTCGTTGGCCCGCCAGAGCGGGATGGCGGTGGCTGCTCCGCCCGCCGGATCGACGGTGTAGAGTATCTCGCCCTGTCCCGCGCCGGTGAGGCGCGATGCGTAGATCACCTTGCCGTCGGGCGTCCAGCCGACCGTGCGCAGCATCCCGCCCTCGAAGGTCAGGCGGCGCGGTGCCCCGCCGCCGATCGGCATGACGTAGACGTCCTGGTCGCTGTCGTAGCTGGCGGTGAAGGCGACCAGGGTTCCGTCGGGAGAGACGCGCGCGTCGCTTTCCTCGGCCACATGGTTGGTCAGGCGGGTGGCGGTGCCGCCGCTGCGTCCGGTGCGCCACAAATCGCCTTCGCTGGCGAAGACGAGCACGTCTCCGCGGGCGCTGGGGTATTGGTAGAAGCCCTGTTCGGCTCCGGCGGCGGACGATGCCAGAGCGAGCAGACTGGTCGCGATCACGCGAAAACGATTCATAAGACGGGAGCCCCTGGTCGAAAACGACGCCGACCATGGCCCATCCGGACAGCGTTGCGCAACCGGCACGGGCCTTGCGCTTTCCGATAACGGGTTCAGGTCGGCCCGCTAGGTCCTGACCCTAACGACCTGCGTCATGGCAACCCTTGCAGGACTACGGGAGCGATATGGCGGCTGGCCACTTCCCTCAGCACGAAACTGCTGCGGATACGCCGAACATGGGGCAATACCGAAAGTTCCTTGCGGTAGATCGTGTCGTAATCTTCCAGTGACTGTACGTTGAGGATCATCAGGAAGTCGGTATCGCCGGTAACGAAGGCGCAGAAGCGCATGGATGGACTGCTCTGCACCGCAGTCTCGAAGTCCTGCAGGACTTTCTCCGCCTGTGACACCAGCTCTATCGATACCATCACCAATGTGCCGTATCCGAGCGAACGCAGATTGAGGTTCGCCGCGTAGCTGGTGATATATCCGGCTTCCTCCAAGATCTTGCGTCGGCGTGCGACGGCCGTGCTCGACAAGTGGACCTGTTCGCCCAGCGAGACGTCCGAAGCGCGTCCGTCGGCGACCAGGGCACGCATCAGGCGAAGATCGGTATCGTCCAATTCGTGCTGCCCGGATCTGCCGCGCGCAGCCTCGAGCCAGTGCAGTTTGCCGGACTGCATGTCCATTCTGGTGTGACCCCCTTTTTTGACTTTCGAAACCATATTGCCGGGTATCCGTTCGATTTCAAACAAAAGGGTGTGGCGAGACGATTTATCGGGACAGAATGTTGTTGATCCGCACGATGCTGCCGCCGATTGGCATTCCGGAGGCGGGCGCTTCGGCTTTCTTCGCCGCTGCAACGAAAGCCTAGCGCAAACATCGCGCCGGTTCCCCGAA
This sequence comes from Novosphingobium sp. ZW T3_23, assembly GCF_044987305.1. NCBI lineage: Bacteria > Pseudomonadati > Pseudomonadota > Alphaproteobacteria > Sphingomonadales > Sphingomonadaceae > Novosphingobium > Novosphingobium sp. ZW T3_23. The sequence goes on along the minus strand of NZ_JBJDRF010000064.1, from coordinate 11,662 downwards.
CTTATCCGGCAGCCAGGTCAGGGTTGCGATGGATTTCTGCACTGTTTCGAAAATTTGTGAGGAAATCGTGCGTGGATACCTCTTGTCCTGCAGGACTCGAGGATGCTAACGGCCGTGCTGCACCGCATTTCGCGAATCAATCGACCGTCTCGTTCGGTAAGATGCGCATCTTCTGGCAGCTACGCACCAATCCTGCGCCGTCTTGACCGTTCGCGATGGAATCCATCGTAAATGGTGAAAATCAGCACCAACTTTCTTGGGATCAATCCCTGCCTTCCGGATAGTATCGGCATCGTCAGACAGTAGTCCGGATCGGGCAGCACCGAATAACAAGGTGGACACTGCGAGACGATGGGCTCCTCGCAAAAGGGATGCGGGAGCGGAGACAACGGGTTCTTCACCAGTCCGCCTTGCAGCGGCACCGCAACGACGGTGGGCGCCTCCGTGCGCCGGTGAGAAGCATGTTCGTCTCCATCCATCGGGATGAGGGCGCCTGTGGCGATGAAGGGTCAGTCACAGGGAGTTTTCGCAATGCGCAATGCAGTCCAGGACTTGACGATGCCGGGGACGGCGCCGGGGACATTGGAACCACTTTCGGCGCGTTCGGTCCGCTCCCTGCTTCTGGCGGGCGCGGCGGGGACGCTAATCCTCGGTCCGCTGCTCGTTGCCGCGCCGGCTCTGGCGCAGCAGGCGGAACCCGCCGAAGAGGAGCCGCTGAAAGACATCGTCGTCACCGGCTCGCGCATCGTCGGTGACGGCTATAGCGCACCGACCCCGGTGGCCGTGCTGGGCGAGGCCGACATCGCCGCCCAGGCGCCCGCGAACATCTCGGACTTCGTGAACCAGCTTCCCGCCATTGCCGGCAGCGGCACTTCGGGCAGTTCCTCAGGCGGCCTCTCCAACGCCGCGGCAGGCATCAACTCGATCGGCCTGCGCGGACTGGGGGTCGGGCGCACGCTGGTGCTGGTGGACGGCCAGCGCTCGGTAGCCTCGACCGTGGGCGGCACCGTGGACATCAACACGATCCCGCAGGATCTGGTGAAGCGGGTCGAAGTCATCACCGGCGGCGCCTCGGCCGCATACGGCTCGGACGCGGTGGGCGGCGTCGTCAACTTCATCCTGGACACCGGCTACGAGGGCGTGAAGCTGGGCGTCGATACCGGCATCTCCACTTATGGCGACGCCTTCAACTACCGCTTCACGGGCACGGCGGGCTTCTCGCTGCTGGACGACCGCCTGCACCTCCTCAGCAACCTTTCCTACTTCAAGCAGGATCGCGAGGAAGGTATCCGCCGCGACTGGAACGACAACGGCTATTTCCAGATCAACAATCCGGCCTACACCGCCACCAACGGAGAGCCGCAGCGCCTGGTCGGCAGCGGCATCGGCCCGTCGGGCTATACGGCCGGCGGCCTGATCACCAGCGGCCCGCTGCGCGGCACCTATTTCCTGGGTGCCGGGCAGACCGCGCAACTCGCCTATGGCACCACCAGCACCAGCAATCCCTGGATGATCGGCGGCGATTGGCAGACCACGCTGGACGGCCACGTCGGCACCAACACGCTTGTCCCGCTTGACGAGCGCCTTAGCGCGTTCCAGCGCGTGGCCTTCGAAATCACTCCCTCGGTCGAGGTGTTCGGCCAGTTCTCCTACAACCGCTCGGTCAGTGCCAGCTCCTATCAGCAGACGCCCAGCACCGGCGTCACCATCGCGGCCGACAATGCCTATCTGCTCGGCCAATATCCCGGCGTAGCGGCGGCCATGGCGGCGCAGGGACTGTCCTCGATCACGGTGGGCACGTCCAACGCCGGCTTCCCCATCCCCGGCAGCGACATCAAGCGCCAGGTCTATCGCGGCGTGCTGGGCGCCAAGGGCAGTTTCGAGCTGTCGGACAAGACGATGAACTGGGACGTCTACTATCAGAAGGGCGTCACCAAGGCGCGCGAGGCGCTGACCAACAGCTGGATCAACGCACGCATGGCCCAGGCACAGGATGCCGTGTTCGACGCTTCCGGCAACATCGTGTGCCGATCGAGCCTGGGCAATCCCGGCAACGGCTGCGTGCCGATCGACCGGCTGGGCACCGACGGGCCATCGGCGGAAGCGCTGAACTGGATCTTCAACGACGGCAACCAGCCGCTGCGCCGCCAGACCATCAAGCAGGATGTCGCCGCCGCGACGATCTCGGGCAAGGCCTTCGCCCTGCCGGCCGGAGACCTTGCTTTCGCTACCGGGGTCGAATGGCGGCGCGAGCAGATCAACGGCTCGGTGGACCCCCAGTACAATTCCGGCTGGCTATATGGCAATTTCCGCGTCAACCAGGGCAAGTACGACGTTTACGAAGGCTTCCTCGAACTCGACGTGCCGATCTTCGACGGCATGAACGTCAACGCTGCCGCGCGCGGAACGCACTATTCGACATCCGGCTGGGTGGGTACCTGGAAAGTGGGCGCGAACTGGCAGGCGATCGACGGACTGCGCCTGCGCGGCACGCTGAGCCACGACATCCGCGCGCCCAACCTTGACGAACTGTTCGCGGCGGGCACGGCGCGTACCAACTCGGTGATCATCCCGACCGGAGCCGATGCACCGCAGACCGGCTCGCTGCAATTCGTCCAGAACGCCTTCGGCAACCCCGACCTCAAGCCGGAAGTTGCCGATAGCTGGACGCTGGGCGCAGTATTCGAACCGAGTTTCCTGCCCGGCTTCTCGCTTTCGTTCGATTACTACCAGATCAGGATCAAGGACGCGATCGGATCGATCACCGCGCAGCAGACGGTGGACCTGTGCTACGAGCAGGGAATCAGCTCGTACTGTCCGAACATCAAGTTCGTGAACGGCCAGCTCAGCACGATCGACCTGACCCCGATCAACTTCGCCCGCCAGAAGACCAAGGGCTTCGACATAGAGGCCAGCTATACGGCCCCGGTCGGCCCCGGCATGTTGCGCCTGCACGGCCAGACCACGCACTATATCGAAAACGTGGTGGATGACGGCATCAGCTTCCCGATCGACTATGCGGGCGTGCTGACCAGCGGCACTTACGCATCGCCAAGCTGGGTCTATCGGCTGAGCGCATTCTACGACATCGATCCCGTCACCTTCAATCTGGTGGCGCGGGGCTTTACCGACGGCGTCTACGGCAACGACTGGATCTCGTGCGACGGCAATTGCCCCACCAGCACCGCGCAGTACCGCACGATCAACGACAACTCCATCAAGGGCGCAGTCTATTTCGACACGTCGGTGGATTTCAAGTTCCCGGCAATGAACAACGGCGTGGGGCACCTGACCTTCATCGTCAACAATGTGCTGAACAAGGATCCGGTGCTCGTCGGCAACGGGCCCGACGGCAACAACGTGCCCGCTTACGCTCAGACCAACCGCACACGCTACGACGTGATCGGCCGCACCTTCCGCATCTCGGCTCGGGTCGAATTCTAAAAGAGGATTTCGGATAATGACGACTTTCAAGCGCGCCGCACTCGCCGCAGCCCTTGCCACGACCGGCCTGGCCACGACCGCTTTAGGCAGTGCCCCCGCCCAGGCGGCGGCTCCGCAGGCGCTAAAGGATGAAGTCGCCGCCGAAGTGGAGGCGCAGCGCAAGCAGATCCAGGTCATGGTCGATCAGATCTTCAGCTATGCCGAGCCGGGCTTTCAGGAAGTGAAGACCAGCGAATACCTCACCGGCATCCTGGAAAAGAACGGCTTCACGGTGACGCGCGGGGTGGCGGGCATTCCCACCGCTTTCACCGCGACCTGGGGCAAGGGCGGCCCGAAGATCGCGCTAGGCAGCGATATCGATGACGTGCTGGGCGTGTCGCAGACGCCCGGCCTGCCATACCTGAAGCCGCTGGTAGAAGGGGCGCCGGGGCATGGCGAAGGGCACAATTCCGGCATGCCACTGATGGTGGCCGCCGCGCTGGCGGCCAAGAAGGTGATGACGAAGCACGGGCTGGAAGGCCGTCTGATGCTCTGGCCCGGCGTGGCGGAAGAATTGCTGGCGACCAAGGCCTACTATGTGCGCGCGGGCTTGTTCAAGGACGTGGATGCCTCGATCTTCACCCATGTCAGTTCCGATTTCTCGACCGGATACGGCGAGATGGGTGGTAACGGCATGGTCTCGGTGGAATACAGCTTCAAGGGCAAGACCGCGCATTCGGCGGGCATGCCCTGGGAGGGCCGCAGCGCGCTCGATGCGGTGGAGATCATGGACGTCGCGTGGAACTTCCGGCGCGAGCACCTGCCGCTTACCCAGCGTTCGCACATGATCATCACCAATGGCGGCGGCCAGCCCAATGTCGTGCCGGACAAGGCGAGCATCTGGTACTTCTTCCGCGAGCGTACTTTCGCCGATATCCGCAAGCTCTACGAAGTCGGCAACGATATCGCCAAGGCCGCCGCGCTTGCCACCGGCACCACGATGACGCAGCAGACGCTGGGCTATGCCGCGCCGAACTTCGGCAACAAGCCGCTGGCCGAGGCGGCCTATGCCAATATCAAGGCGGTGGGAATGCCCAGGTGGAGCGCGGACGACCAGGCTTTCGCCAAGGCGGCCCAGACCTTGAACGAGCGCAAGGTGGAACCGCTGAAGGACGCCGTCACCGAACTCTCCACGCCGGAAAACCGCAAGCCCTCCACCGGGGGCGGTTCGGACGATATCGGCGACATCATGTGGGCGGTGCCCACGATCACCATCCGCTTTCCTTCCAATATCCCGAACATGATCGGGCACAACTCCACCTCGGCCTTCGCGATGGCCACGCCGATCGCGCACAAGGGCGTGGAAGCGGGCGCCAAGGCGGTGGCGATGACCGTGCTCGACATCGTGACGACGCCGCAGCTGGTTGCCGAGGCCAAGACCTACTTCACCGACGTCCAGTTAAAGACGGATACTTATGCGCCGGTCCTGACCGACAAGGATGTGCCTGCGATCTGGCTCAACGAACGGAACATGCAGCTCTACCGGCCGATGATGGAGAAGTATTACTACAACCCGGCAAAATACCCGACCTACCTCGACCAGCTGGGCGTCAAGTACCCCACCCTGACCAAGCCGGCGGAGTGATCGTGATGAACAAGCGTACCCTGGTCGCCGCCGCGCTTTCCCCCGTGCTCGCTGTCGCCTCGCTCATTCCCGGCGCCGCGCAGGCCGCAGCGGATCCGGCGCTCAAACAGGAAGTCGCCACCGCCGTCGAGGCGCAGCGCAAGCAGATCCAGGTGATGGTCGACGAGATATACGCGTTCGCCGAGCCGGGATTCCAGGAAGTGAAGACCAGCGAATACCTGGCCGGCATCCTGGAGAGGAACGGCTTTAGGGTGACGCGCGGCGTGGCGGGCGTTCCTACCGCCTTCACCGCCAGCTGGGGCAGCGGCGGCCCGAAGATCGCGCTGGGCAGCGATATCGACGGTCTGCTCGGCGTATCGCAGGTACCCGGCGTGGCGGATGTGAAGCCGCTCACCGAAGGTGCGCCCGGCCATGGCGAAGGGCACAATTCGGGCATGCCGCTGATGGTCGCCGCCGCCCTGGCCGCCAAGCAGGTGATGACAAGGCACGGGATCCAGGGACGGCTGATGGTCTGGCCGGGCGTGGCGGAGGAACTGCTGGCGACCAAGGCCTACTATGTGCGCGCGGGCATGTTCAAGGACGTGGATGCCTCGATCTTCGCGCACGTCAACACCGGCTTCGGCACCGGCTGGGGCGATCTGGGCCTGACCGGCATGATCTCGGTGGAATACGAATGGAAAGGCAAGACGGCGCACTCCGCCGGGATGCCTTGGGAGGGCCGCAGCGCGCTCGACGGGGTGGAACTGATGGACGTCATGTGGAACTTCCGCCGCGAGCATCTGCCGCTCTCGCAGCGATCTCACGATGTGATCACCAATGGCGGGGGACAGCCCAACGTCGTGCCGGACCGGGCCAGCAGCTGGTACTATTTCCGCGACAAGGACTTCGCCTCGCTGCGCAAGCTCTATGAAGTCGGCAACCAGATCTCGGAAGCCTCGGCGCTGGCGACGGGCACTACGGTCAGCCGCAAGGTGCTGGGGTTCGCGGCACCGAACTACGGCAACAAGCCGCTGGCCGAGGCGCTCTACGCCAATATCGAGACGGTCGGCGTGCCGCAGTGGTCCGCGGCGGACCAGGCCTTCGCGCGCGCGGTGCAGGTAAAGAACCACCTCAAGGTGGAACCGCTGCCGACCGGGGTGGCACCGCTCTCCACGCCCGAAACGCGTGGAAATGCCAGCTTCGGCGGTTCGGACGACATCGGCGACGTGATGTGGACGGTGCCCACCGTCACCATCGGCTATCCGGCGAACATTCCCAACGTGATCTTCCACCACGCCACCGCCGCAATGGCGATGGCCACCCCGATCGCGCACAAGGGCACCGTCGTCGGCGCCAAGGCCGTGGCGATGACGATCCTCGACCTGATGACCACGCCGGCACTGATTGCCGATGCGAAGACCTGGATGAAGGACGTCCAGCTCAAGGACCAGAAGTACGATCCCCTGATTGCCGCCACCGACATGCCCGCCATCGACCGCAATGCGCGGACCATGGCGCAGATGCGCCCGGCGATGCAGGGCCGCTACTACGATCCGAAGAAGTACGATTCCTACCTGCAACAACTCGGCATCGATTACGAAGCCTCGGGTCGAGACACCTCGGGCGCGGGCGGCTAGGGCTAAGCTCGCGCGACCGGCCGGGGTGCGAACACCCTGACGATATGAAAACTGCCCCGGCCGGCTTTTTCCGACGCACAATACGTCTTCAGCCGATGTTCCCGCACCTCGAAGACGGTGCCGGGTGAGACGGGCCGCCCTGCGCATCGGGCCAGTGCAACATGGCCGCTTCGTTTCTCGTCTATTGCTATTGCGACTTTGTTGCATTTGCATTAGGTGCGCCCGGCATCGAGGGGAAGCGTCAGGGCTCTTTCGCCGCTCGGTACGGACGATGAGGGAATAGACATGAGGGTGGAAAATTCCGAACGCGGCCGCGTGCCGCGACGTGTTGCGCGCGCCTTGGTCATGCTGGCCGCGAGCTGCGCATGGACCCAGCTTGCAGCGGCGCAGAGCAGCAAAATCACCGCCGAAGAGCCGGGCGCGGGCGACGGCATCACGGTAACGGGGCAGCGCGCCGACAGCGACCCCACCTTGACTGAAGGCAGCGACGGCTATGCGGCGCGCGCCACCATCGTCGGCAAGGCCGCCCAGTCGCTGCGCGAAATTCCGCAGTCGGTCACCGTGCTCACCCGCGCACGCATCGAGGATCAGAACCTGCTCACCGTCGAGGACGTGATGCAGCAGATGACCGGCGTGACGATCGACCGCAACTGGCTCAATTCCGAATACACCTCGCGCGGGCTCAAGATCACCAACATGCGTTTCGATGGCGGCGCGACCAGCCAGACTTCCAGCGTGACCGGCGATCTCGACACCGCGATCTTCGATTCCATCGCCCTGGTCCGGGGCGCGGACGGGTTGTTCGGCGCGGGCGAGGCAGGCGGCGTCATCAATTTCAACCGCAAGCGCGCTCTGGCCGAGCCGCAGGCCCGCGCGGCCATGACGTTCGGCAGCTGGAACCAGGCCCGCGTCGAGGGGGACATCACCGGCGCGCTCACCAGCGACGGCAACCTCCGCGCCCGCGTGGTGGGCGTCTACGACATGAGCGAAGGCTTCCAGGATCTCAAGTCGGACGACCGCTGGCTGGCGCATGGGTCGATCGAATACAACCCGGCGCCCGATACGCTGCTGGTGGCCGGCTACACTCACCAGTACGACCGGCATGACGGCTTCAACGTCAGCTTTCCCCGCTATCGCAACGGCGAGGATGTCGGCTTTCCGCGCAGTGTGAACATGGGCACGCCGTGGAACTGGATCCGGCGCGACGTCGACGTGGCCTATGGCCGCATCGAGCAGGCGATCGGCAGTGCCTGGACGGCCAGGCTCAGTGCCAACTACAGCCGCTCGAACGACCGCACCAATGCCGCCGAAATGGAAAATGCCATCGATCCCGTGGATCAGTCGGGAACGGACTGGTGGTACTATCAGTCCGGCGGCAAGGCCCGCGAGCTTCTGCTCGACTTCAACACCACCGGCAGCTTCCAGGCTTTCGGCCAGAAGCACGACGTGGTGCTCGGCATGGACTACACGCGCAACAAGACCGATGGCCGCAGCCTCTGGACCTATTACGGGCCGGGCAATGCCTTCGATCCCGAATACCCGCCTGAAATCGCCTATCCGCCGGTATGGGGTAATCAGAACCGCACTGATGTGGAACGCCTTGGCCTCTACGGATCGCTGCGCATTCGCCCGATCGCCGCACTGTCGCTGATCGGCGGCGGCCGCCTGGTCCTCAAGGACCGCACGGTCGGCAGCGACCTGGCCACCGGGCTCGTGACCTCGGTCTCCGACGAGAAGACCAGGTTCGTGCCTTATGTCGCCGCGATGGCCGACGTGACGAAGGCACTGAGCGTCTACGCCAGCTATACCCAGATCTACCAGTCGCAGGCCAGCTACCTGTCCGGGCCGCGCCCCGGCACCCCGCTGAGCCCAGTGACGGGCACCAACTACGAGGCGGGCATCAAGGCGGAACTGCTGGAAGGCAAGCTCACCGGCTCGCTCGCGGTCTACCGCGTGCGCAAGAAGGGCGCCTTTGCGACCGACCCCAGCAGCCCTCCGGGCGGATCGACCGACAACTGCTGCTATATCCGCGACGGCAATCTCAGGAGCCAGGGCTTCGAGGCCGAGATCAACGGCGAGATCCTGCCGGGCTGGCAGCTCTCGCTGGGCTACACCTACAACGAGAACGAGAACAAGCGCGAGAGCGACGCCTCGTTTGCCGAAATCACGCCGAAGCACCTGTTCAAGCTGTTCACGGACTATGCCTTCCGCGAGGGCGCTCTCACGGGCCTCAGCGTCGGCGGCGGCGTTACCGCGCAGAGCAGCAACTTCCGCTCGGGGTGGGTCCAGGAACTGAATCCGGCAACGGGCCTCTACGATGGTCCGTTCTACCAGTATCAGTTCAAGACGCCGGGCTATGCGGTCTGGTCGCTGCGCGCCGAATACGAAGTGAGCGATCAGTTCTCGATCAGCGCCAATCTCAACAACCTGTTCGACAAGACCTACTACGTCACGATCGGCTATCCGGGCTACGGCAACTTCTACGGCGAGCCCCGCAACGTCCTCGTCTCGCTGCGCGGCAAGTTCTGAGTTAGGCGGCTGGGCGGGCCCTTGCGAAGGTCCGCCCAGCCGGGCTCGGGAAAATTCAACCGGCTCGATCCGGCTGGCTTTTGTTATGATGCAACATATCATTGACGCACGGCGTCCGGGCTGACACAAGCGCCCCCGCATCGACCAGCCGGCGCCTTTGCCCGGCCGTCTTACCGTGGGGATCATGATGTTTCGCTTCGCCAAGGATAACCGGCTTCTGGCCGGAACCCTGCCTGTCGCTATCGCGCTGGCGCCGTGCCCGGCATTGGCGGAAGGGGCAGAAGGGGCGGAAAGCGAGGAGCGCGAGGAAAGCAGCGGGGCGATCACCGTCACCGGCGTGCGACAGGCCTATCGCGGTGACTTCGCCATTTCGGAAATTCCCCAGTCGATCGCCGAAATCTCCGCCGCCACGCTGGAGCAGAACGGCATCCAGCGGCTGACCGATGCGCTGGACCTCAATGCCTCGGTAGTGCGGCAGAATACGCTGGGCGGGCTGTGGGATGCCTTCGCGATCCGCGGGTTCACCGGGGACGAGAACATGCCGAGCGGCTATCTCGTCAACGGCTTCAATGGCGGGCGCGGGTTCGGCGGGCAGCGCGACGCTGCCGGGATCGAGCGGGTTGAAGTGCTGAAAGGCCCGGCGGCAGCGCTGATCGGGCGCGGGGAGCCGGGCGGAACCATCAACCTCGTGACCAAGCAGGCCGAACTCGGCCGCACGTTCGGCACCGCTTCCGTGCAATATGGCAGCTTCGACCGGGTGCGGGGCGAGGCGGACGTCAACCTTGCTGTCACCGGCGGCCTCACCGCGCGCCTGATCGGCTATGCCGAGGATGGCGACACCTTCCGGGAGCACGTCCACCAGACGCGCTGGGGTTTCCTGCCCTCGGTCGGCCTGGCGCTTGGGCCGGATACCCGGCTGACCTACGATTTCGAGAAGACCCGCGTGGAAGTGCCCTTCGATCGCGGTATTGTGGTGCTCGATGGCGACTTCCGAACGGTGCCGCGTTCGCGCTTCCTGGGAGAGCCGGGCGATGGCGACACGGTTGCGCGCGCCACCGGGCACCAGTTGCGCCTCCAGCACGATTTCAACGACCGCTGGAGCCTGCTGGTCGGTGGAAGCATCCGTCATACCCTGCTTACGGGTTTCTCCTCGGACGCCGAGACGGCCGCGTCGCGCCAGTCGCTCTACCTCGACGGGCGTTCGCTCTCACGCCAGCGCCGCTCCCGCTATTACGACGCGGATCATGCCGTGGTTCGCGCGGAACTGGCCGGTGAATTCGAAACCGGCTCGCTGCGGCATCGCGTGCTGATCGGCGCGGACTATGACGAATTCACCTACGATCAGGTCTTCCGCCGCTTCCGTCCGCCGGCGCTGAGCACCGGGCCGACGGAGCAGCAGGGCTACGTGATCGACATCCACGATCCCGTCTACGGCCGGTTCCCCCTGCCGGACGTGGCGGTGATGACGGACCGCGTCGATCGCCAGCGCGCCATGGGCGTCTACGTGCAGGACCAGATCGAGATCACGGATCGGCTGCAAGTTCGCGTGGGAGGCCGCTACGATCGGGTGCGGCTGGAAACCGACAATCGCCTGAGCGGCGTGGACAGCCGCCGCACCCACAGCCGGTTCAGCCCGCAGGCCGGGATCGTCTACAAGTTGAGCGATCCGCTGACGGTCTATGCCGCCTACGGGCAAGGGTTCCGCGCCAATGTGGGCACGGACGTGAGCGGCACGATCTTCGATCCGGAATCGAGCGAGTCGATGGAAGCGGGGCTGAAGCTGACCCTGCTCGGCGGGGCGCTGAACGGCACGCTGGCCGCGTTCCAGCTGACGAAATCCAATGTCCTCGCCACCGATCCCGATGCGCCGGGCTATTCGCTGGCCATCGGCAAGGCGCGCAGCCGGGGCGTGGAGTTCGACCTCTCCGGGCGTTTGCCGGGCGGCGTGGACCTGCTGGTGAGCTACGCCTATGTCGATGCCGAGGCGCGGTCGACCATGGTCGATCCCAACACCTCGTTCCAGGTCAGGCCGGGCGATCCGCTGGTGAACATTCCCCGCCACAACCTCAACATGCAGGCCGCCCGGACCTTTGCGATCGGCGATCGCGAGGCGCAGATCGGCGCGGGCATGCAGTATGTGGGCAAGCGCCGCGGCGAGACGGGCTCGACCTTCACGCTTCCCGCGCACACGCTGTTCCGGGTGTTCGGCAAGCTGGACCTGATCGACAACGTCGAACTGTTCGGCTCCGTCACCAACCTGTTCGACGCGCACTGGTACGCCAACAGCTATTCTCCGCTGTGGGTGCAGCCCGGCGCTCCGCGCACCGCCACGATCGGCCTTCGCGCACACTTCTGACCCTTTGCAGGACAATCCGATGAAACCGCTCTCCGCCGCTCCGCTGCTGGTCGCCGCTGCCATGCTGGTCGCCGCCGCCCCGCCGCCCCCGGC